>DASTHP010000191.1:0-9383 GCA_035718125.1 Burkholderiales bacterium
GAACGACAAGGGCCGCAGCTTCTTCTTCCTCGCCGAGGGCGAGGTGAAGGTCACCAAGGGCGGGCGCCTGCTCAACGTCATCAACCACAGCGAGTGCTTCGGCGAGATGGCCTACATCTGGGGCGGCGAGGTGCCGCGCCATGCCACCGTCGAGTCGATGACCAAGCTGCTGCTCGCCGAGTTCGAGCCGGAGAAGCTGCACGCGATGAGCGGCGGGGCGCAGCTGCAGCTCACGCGCGCGCTGGTGCGCAACCTGGTGGACCGCCTGGTGCTCGCCAACACGCGCATCATTACGAAGTAGGAACCGCAGGAGCATCGCCCGCCATGCCGCGCATCGCCGCCTCGAGCGCCCTGTCCGCGCTTCGGATCCTCGACCTGTCGCGCGTGCGCGCCGGGCCGACCTGCGTGCGCCAGTTCGCCGATTTCGGCGCGGATGTGATCAAGATCGAGTCGCCGCCGGGCGTGGACCCGAACGAAGGCATGGGCGGGCCGCGCGCCGGGTCCGACTTCCAGAACCTGCACCGCAACAAGCGCTCGATGACCCTCAACCTCAAGCTCGCCGAGGGACGGGAAGTGTTCGCGCGGCTGGCGAAGACCGCCGACGTGGTGGTGGAAAACTACCGCCCGGATGTGAAATACCGTCTCGGCGTGGACTACGAGGCGCTGGCGAAGATCAACCCGCGCATCGTCCTCGCCAGCATTTCCGGCTTCGGCCAGGACGGGCCGTACGTGGACCGGCCCGGCTTCGACCAGATCGCGCAGGGCATGAGCGGATTGATGTCGGTGACGGGGATCCCGGGCCAGGGCCCGGTGCGCAGCGGCGCTGCGATCGCGGACGTGACCGCGGGCCTGTTCGCCGCGCTCGGCATCATGACGGCGCTGCTCGAGCGCGAGCGCTCGGGGCGCGGCCAATGGGTGCAGAGCTCGCTGCTGCACGCGGGCATCGCGCTGGCGGACTTCCAGGCGGCGCGCTATCTCAAGGAAGGCGAGGTGCCGCCGCAGGTGGGCAACGACCATCCCACCAGCATGCCGACCAGCGCCTACAGGACGGCCGACGGCCACATCAACGTCGCGGCCTCGGGCGACGGCATGTGGCAGCGGCTGTGCAAGGCGATCGGGCGCGAAGACCTGCTCGCGCGCGCCGATTTCAGGGACGGTGCCGGTCGCGCGCAGCATCGCGCAGCGCTCAACGCCGAGCTGAACTCGGCGCTCGCGAAGAGAAAGAGCGCGGAGTGGATCGAGGCGCTCAACGCCGCCGGCGTGCCCTGCGGGCCGATCTACGCCATGGACCAGGTGTTCGCCGATCCCCAGGTACAGCATATCCAGGCGGCGGCGGAGGTGCGGCACCCCAGGCTCGGGAGCTTTCGCCTCGTGAACCAGGCGGTGCGGCTGTCGCGCACGCCGGCGACCATGGCGAGCGCGACGCCGGAGCTGGGCGAGCATACGGACGAAGTGCTGGCGGAGCTGGGTTACAGCGCCGCAGAGATTGCGGCATTGCGAAGCAGGAAGGCAATCTGACCATGAAGATACTCAAGACACTCTTTGCGGGATTGCTGGGCGTGCTCGCGGCCGCGGGCGCCGCGGCGCAAGGCGGCTTTCCGAGCCGGCCCATCACCATGGTCGTGGGCTTCGCGCCCGGCGGCGGCACCGATACGGCGGCGCGCATCGTCGCCAAGGCGGCCTCCGAGAGCCTCGGCCAGTCGGTGGTCGTGGAGAACCGCGCCGGCGCGGGCGGCAATATCGCGCACGAGCACGTTGCCAAGGCCGCGCCGGATGGCCACACGATCCTGCTCGGCTCGGTCGGCCCGCTCACGGTGGCGCCGCACATGATCAAGAATCTGCCGTACGACCCGCTGAAGGACCTGGTGCCGGTCACCATGGCGGTGACCTTCGCCAACGTGCTGGTGGTGCACGACGGCGTGCCGGTGCGCACGCTCGCCGATTACATCAAGCTCGCCAACGACAAGCCCGGCACGCTCACTTACGGCTCCTCCGGGATCGGCGGCGCCGGGCACCTGTCCGGGGAATTGTTCCGCATGATGTCCAAGGCGAGCATCGTGCACGTGCCCTACAAGGGCGGCGGGCCCGCGATGCAGGACCTGCTCGGCAAGCAGATTGCCTCGATCTTCGCCACGCCGATCTCGGCGGGGCCGCACATCAAGGCCGGGAAGATCCGCGCCATCGCCGTGACCAGCGCGCAGCGCACCAGCTTCATGCCCGAGGTGCCGACCATCGCCGAGTCGGGCTTTGCGGGCTTCGAGGCGACCAACTGGTACGCCTACGTGCTGCCGGCGAAGACGCCGATCGAAATCGTGGACCGCTGGAACCGCGAGCTGGTGAAGATCCTCAACGACCCCGCGGTGCGCAAGGCGCTCCTCGACCAGGGCATGGAGCCCGCGCCGAGCACGCGGGAGCAGCTGGCCGCCTATATCAAGCGCGAATACGACACCTGGGCGCGCGTGGTGAAGGAAGCCAACATCACCGCCAACTGAAAATTGGGGTCAGGGCCGGATTTCCACTCGCAAGGGAAATCCGGCCCTGACCCCAATTTTCTCGCGCAAGCGAAATCCGACCCTGACCCCGATTTTTAGACGCGGAGGATGATCTTGCCGACCTGCTGGTCTGCTTCCATGCGCGCCTTGGCCGCGGGGAATTCGTCGAAGGGGTGGACGCGGTCGATGAGCGGCTTGATGCGGCCGTCGGCGAGGGCGGGCAGCAGGTCGCGCGCGAAGCCGCGCACGGTCTCGGCGCGCTGCTCCGCGTTGCGCAGCTTGTTGGACACGCCGAAGAGGCGCAGGCGCTTCGCGTGCAGCGCCTCCAGGTCCATCTCGGCCTTCAGCACGCCGTCCACGTAGCCCACCACCGCGAGCCGCCCCTCGAAGGCGAGCGCGCGCACGCACTCGGCGAAGACCGAGCCGCCCACGGCGTTGACCGCGAGGTTGGCACCGCGGTCGGCGGTGGCCTTCATCACCGCGCCATGGAAGTCGGGCTTGCGCGTGGCGAGCCCCACGTCCAGGCCGAGCGGCGCGAGCTTGGCGAGTTTCTCCGCCGACCCCGAGGTGCCGATCACCTTCGCGCCGAGCGCCTTGGCGGATTGCAGCGCGGCCACGCCGACGCCGGAGGTGACGCCGAGCACCAGCAGCCACTCGCCCGCCTTGAGCGCGCCCTGGCCGATGAGCATGTCGTGCACCACGCAGAACACGATCGGCAGCGACGCTGCCTCTTCCCAGGAAAGGCGCTCGGGCACCGATAGCGCCTCGCGTGCGTCCATCAGCGCGTACTCGGCGAAGGCGCCGGCGCAGCGTCCCATCACCCGCTCGCCCACGCGAATGCCGGAGACGGCAGCGCCGAGCTTCGCCACCTCCCCCGCGCCCTCATTGCCGCCGGGCTTCGCGGGACCCTTTGCGCCGGTCAGCTCGCCGCGGTTCAGGCCCGCAGCGCGCAGGCGCACGAGGATCTGTCCCGGCGCCGGTTCCGGGGCGGGGACTTCGCGCAGCTCGGCTGCGAGGCCGGCCGCGCCGGGAACGAGATACCAGGCGCGCAAGGCTAGGTGGCCTCGACCGGGGGCGTGCGCAGGTGCAAGTGAACCGCCCGCGCGCTACTTGGCACTCAGCCCCGTTTCGCGGATCAGCGCGCCCATGCGCTGGAACTCCGCCGCGTTGCGCGCCCCGAAGGCCTCGGGCGAGAGGATCAGCGGCTGCGCCGCGATCGCTGCCATGCGCGCCTTCAGCGCCTCGGACTGCAGCACGAGGTTGATCTCGCGGTTGAGCAGCGCGATCACGTCCTTCGGCGTGCCCGCCGGCACGTAAAGCCCGAATATCGTGTCGGCGTCGAACTCGCCGCCGAGCACTTCGCCCACCGTCGGCGCGTCGGGAAAGGCAGGGTGGCGCTTCGGGCTGCCGACGGCGAGGAGCCGCAGCTTGCCGGCCTTGACGTGCTGCAGGCCGACGCCCGGATCGAAGGTGAAGTCGATCTGCCCGCCGAGCAGGTCGGTGATCACCGGCGCCGCGCCCTTGTAGGGCACGTGCGTGGTCTTTACCTTGGCCGCGCTGTTGAACATCTCGCCCGCGAGGTGTGGCGAGCTGCCGGTGCCGGGCGAGCCGTAGTTGAGCTTGGCCGGATTGGCACGCGCGTGCGCGACGAATTCCGCGAGCGTGTTCGCGGGAACTGCGGGCTTCACCACGAGATACACGCTGACCACCGCCGCGGGCGCGACCGGCTCGAGCGTCTTCATCGGGTCCGGGACAATCGCCGGATTGAGTTGTCCGTTCACGGTGATGGCGCCGCCCGAGGACATGAGCAGCGTGTAGCCATCGGCGGGCTGCTTGGCCACCTCGGTGACGCCGATGTGGCCGTTGGCGCCGGGCTTGTTCTCGACCACGAAGGGCTGGCCGAGCTTGTCCTGCAGTGCTGCGGCGAGCGGACGCGCGATCTGGTCGGCTGCGCCACCCGGGGGGAAGTTGACGACGATGCGCACCGGCCGGGACGGAAAGCTCTGGGCCTGCGCGGCGGCGATTGCCGCGAAGCACAACGCGGCGGCTGCGCAGCGAAACAGCACGATCTTCATGCGGGCTCCTCTCTTTGGCGGGGCATCGTAGCATGGGAAACTTGGCGTCCTTCCCTCGCAGCGCCTACCCCCACATGCGACTCGTCATTGCACAGATGAAGCACGAGACCAACACCTTCTCGCCGGTGCCGACGGATCTCGCGCGTTTCACGCGCGGACGCGCCACCCCGCTCGAGGGCGAGGAAATCCGCGCTGCCTTCAGGGGCACCGGCACCGGCATCGGCGCCTTTCTCGAGCTCGCGGAGCAGGCGGGCGCGGAGACGGTGCTGCCGGTCGCCGGCAGCGCCGCGCCGAGCGGGCCCGTGCACACGGCAGCCTACGAGTACATGGTGCAGCGCATTGTCGATGCAGTGGGGAAGGGCTGCGACGCGGTGCTGCTCGACCTGCACGGCGCGATGGTGACGGAGCGCCACGAGGACGGCGAGGGCGAGCTGCTCGCGCGCATCCGCCGCATCGCGCCCGCGGTGCCGGTGGGCGTGGCGCTCGACATGCACACCAACTTCTTTCCCGCGATGGGGCAGAACGCCACCGTCATCGCCGGCTACCAGACCTACCCGCACGTGGACATGTACGAAACGGGCCTGCGCGCCGGTCGGCCGATCTTCGCCATGCTGCAGGGCAAGGCGCCGCCAGCAATGGCCTGGGGCTGGCGGCCGATGCTGCCGCACGTGATGCGCCAGTCGAGCCTTGATGCGCCCAATCGCGACATCCAGGCGCGCGCGAAGGCCATGGAGCAAGAGGGCGCGCTCGCCGCGACGTTCTTCGTCGGCTTTCCGCACGCGGACATCCCCTACGCGGGAGTGTCCGCGGCGGTGGTTACGCCAGGCGACGCCGCGCGCGCCAAGGGCCTCGCCGACGAGCTCCTCGACATGGCCTGGCGCAGCCGCGAGCAGTTCGTCTACCGCATCGAGCCGCTCGCGCAGTCGCTCGCGCGCGCGCGGCAGATGCAGGGCGGGCCAGTCGTGCTGCTCGATCACTACGACAATTGCGCCTCGGGCGGCACCATGGACACCATGGCGGTGCTCGGCGGCATCCTCGAGGCGGGCATGGAAGAGGTCTGCGCCTTCGCCATTTTCGATCCGCAAGCGGTGCGGAAGATGAAGGAAGCGGGCCTGGGCGCGCGCGTCACGCTGCCGCTCGGGGGCAAGCTCGACATGCCCGCCCTCGGCCTGAAGGGCAAGCCGCTCGCGGTGACCGGCACGGTGAAGCGCATCATCGACGGCCTCTACAAGAACGAGGGGCCGATGGCGAAGGGTGAGCTGATGGACATGGGCCCCTCCGCCGTGCTCGACACGGGCAAAGTGGAGATTGCCGTGATTTCGCGCCACACCGAACCCTACGACATGGGCTCGTTCCGCGCCCTGGGCCTCGAGCCCGCGAAGAAGAAGTACCTGATGCTCAAGAGCCGCGTGCACTGGCGCGCCGGGCTCGGGCCGCTCGCCAAGGCGGTGGTGGAATGCGCAGGCGAGGGCGTGTGCACCTCCGACTATTCGCAACTCAAGTTCAACCGCGTGCGCCGGCCGGCATATCCCCTGGACCCATGACATTGGAACTCGAGCCGCTGCACCCGCTGTTCGCCGCGCAGGCGAGCGGCATCGATCTGCGCGCGCCGCTCGCGGCGGAGGCGGTGCGCGCGATCGAGCGCGCCATGGACCAGTACGCGGTGCTCCTGTTTCGCGGGCAGCCGCTCACGCAGGAGGAGCAACTCGCGTTTGCCAAGAGCTTCGGGCCCCTGGACCTGGGTCTCAAGAAGGCAACGCGCGCGGCTGCCAACCTCACCGGCTACGACGAGATCATCGACATCTCGAACGTCGACGCGCAGGGCAAGGTCTACGAGCGCAGCCACCGCAAGATGGTGTCCAACCTCGCCAACCAGCTCTGGCACTCCGACAGCTCGTTCCAGAAGCCGCCCGCGCGCTACTCGATCCTGCACGCGGTGGTGGTGCCGGCGACGGGCGGCGAGACGGAATTCGCCGACCTGCGCGCCGCCTACGACGCGCTGCCGCCCGAGATGAAGCCGAGGCTCGAGGGCCTGCACGCGCCGCATTTCGCGCTGCACTCGCGCCTGTGGCTGGGTGAGAAATACTCGCAGGCGGAGCTCGACGCCATCCCGCCGGCCGAGTGGCCGCTGGTGCGCGTGCACCCGGGCTCGAAGCGCAGGCTCCTGTGGGTGGGCGTGCACGCCACGCATGTCAAGGAGATGGCTTTCGCGGAAGGCCGCATGCTGCTCACGGAACTGCTCGAGCACGCGACGCAGCGCGAGTTCGTCTACCGGCACCTGTGGCAACCCGGCGACAGCGTGATGTGGGACAACCGCGCGGTGATCCACCGCGGCAGGCCCTTCGATCTCTCGCGCCACCGGGAGTTGCGGCGCACGTCGACCGAGGACGTGTGAGAACAGAGCGCGGCTTGCGCGCGTGGCGCCTCATCCTGCTTTCGCTGTGCCTGGCGCCGCTCGCAGCGGCCGCGGGCGACTATCCGCTCGTCGACCCGTATCCCGAGGGCGGCGCCGGCGAGGGCATCGCGGTGCGCCTCACGCGCTCCATTTACAAGGACGAAGGCGCGCGTTTCGACTACCTTCCCATCAATCTCTACTTCGGCGACCACGCCTACTGGCACGCCGATCGGGTCGGCCTCAAGTTCGATTTCGGCACGACGAGCCGGCTGGATTTCTTTCTCTCGGCGCGCTACGAGGGCACGCCGCAGGACGGCATTCCGGAGGTGCTCAGCGGCATGGCCATCCGCGAGCTCGGCACCGACTTCGGCGTGGGCTACCGCCGGCGCATTGGCGAGGGTACGGGGTTCGCGGAACTGCTGCACAACGTGGACGGCGAATCCGGCGGCACCGAGCTGCGCGTCGGCTACCGCATGGAGCGCGGCAACGGCGGCCTGCGCTACTGGCCCCAGGTCACGCTCGCCTGGCGCGACGCCAAGCTGAACAACTACTACTACGGCGTGCAGCCGGGCGAAGCCACGCCGGCGCGCGCCGTCTACGAGGCCGACGCCGGGCTCAACCTGGAGCTCGCGCTCTACGCGAGCTACGTGCTCGATGCGCGCTGGAAGCTGATCGCGGGCATCTCCGCCACGCAATGGGCGAGTACCGTGCGCCACAGCCCGGTCGTCGACAGCGGTTTGCAGCCCGCCGTCAGCCTCGGCGTGCTCTACGACCATTCGCCCAAGCAGCCCGCGCCGGAGACCCGGCCGCTCTGGGTGAAGGCCTATTACGGCAAGGCGACGGACTGCGACCTCGCCAAGATCCTGCTGCTGCGCTGCACCTCGACCACGACCGCGGACGAGACCACGGTGAGCTCGATCGAGCTCGGGCGCACGCTGATCGAGCGCCTGCGGGACTGGAACGTGGACATCGCCGGCTACCTCGGGCTGCTGTTCCACGACGAGAACGGCCGCCAGCCGGACTCCTGGCAGTTGAACGCCTACTTCAAGACCTTCTGGTACGGCCTGCCGTGGAACCATCGCGTGAAGACGCGCCTGGGCTTTGGCACGGGCCTTTCCTACGCCAGCCGCGTGCCGTACATCGAGGCGCAGGCCCAACAGGAGCGCGACCGGCCGACGAGCAAGCTGCTGACCTACCTCGACCCGACGGTGGATTTCAGCGTCGGCGACCTCATCGGCAGCCGCAGCCTGCGCAACACCTTCCTCGGGCTGGGTGTGTCGCACCGCTCGGGCATCTTCGGCTTCTCGCAGTTGCTGAACAACGTCAACGGCGGATCGAACTACATATACACTTATCTCGAGTTCGCCATCTAGCCGGGAGGAGGCCATGAGGCATCGCATGTGGTTGGGAGTGCTGTTGTCGCTGCTCGCGGCGGCGCCGATCGGCGCGGTGGCGCAGGACTGGCCGGCGAAGCCGGTGAAATTCGTGGTGCCGTTCCCGCCGGGCGGCTCGGTGGACCCGCTCGCGCGGCTGGCGGGCGCGAAGCTCGGCGAGGCGCTCAAGCAGCAATTCGTCGTGGAAAACCGCACCGGCGCCGGCGGCACGGTCGGCACGGCGTTTGTCGCGAAGTCGGCGCCGGACGGCTACACCTTCGTCTTCGTCTTCGACTCGCACGCGGTCAACGGCGCGCTCATCCCGAACCTGCCCTTCGACACGGCGAAGGACTTCGCACCGGTGATGCTGGTCGGCACCGCACCCTACGCGATCGCGACGGCAGCGGCCAAGCCCTGGAAGAGCTTCGCCGACGTGGTGGCTGCCTCGAAAGCGAAGCCGGAATCGGTGAGCGTCGGCTCGATCGGCAATGGCACGCTCGGCCACCTGCTGCTGGTGATGGCGCAGCAGCAGGCGGGGATCAAGCTGACGCACGCGCCCTACCGCGGCGGCGGCCCGATGACGCAGGACATGCTCGGCGGGCAGATCGAGCTGGGCGTCGGCTCGGTGGCGCTGCTCACGCCGCATGTGCGCGGCGGCCGCATGCGCGCGGTCGCGGTGGCAGGTGAGAAGCGCTCGGCGGCGCTGCCGGAGGTGCCGACGCTGGTCGAGCAGGGCTTCCCCGGGCTCACGGCGCACGCCTGGTGGGGCATCTTTGCCCCGGCGGGGACGCCCAAGCCGATCATCGACAAGTTCAACGCCGAGCTGGTGAAAGTCTTCAACCTGCCCGACGTGAGAAAGACGCTGACCGAGACGATGGCGATGGAGCTGGTCGTCTCCAGCCCCGATCAGCTGCAGCAGTGGCTCGCCGCCGAGATGCAGCGCTGGGGCAAGATCGTCAAGGACAACAACATCCGCGCCGACTGAGCGAGAGCGGGGGGGCGCGGTGGCGCGACTTGCGCCCCCGCATCCCCGGGAGCCTGCGACTAA
>DASTHP010000192.1:0-3141 GCA_035718125.1 Burkholderiales bacterium
AGAGGTCCCAGTCGCGCCACACCGGTCGCAGCGCGGGATCGAGCGGCGGCAGGCTGCCGAACTCGGCGCCCTCCTCCGGCCCGTGGAAATCCGAGCCGCGCGAGGCCGCGAACTGGTGCTGCGCGGCGAGCGCGCCGAACAATCGCATCTGCTCGGGCGAATGGCTGCCGGTGACCACTTCGAGCGCCTCGCCACCGGCCGCGCGGAACTCGGCGAGCAGCGCTTCCATCGCGCCGGCAGAGAGGCCGTAGCGGCCCGGGTGGGCGAGCACCGCCTGCCCGCCCGCGGCGCGGATCCACCGCACCGCGTCGGCGAGCACTGCCCACTGGTGCGGCACGTAGCCGGGCTTGCCGGGGACCAGGAAACGGCGAAACGCCTCGCGCAGATCGGCGACCACGCCTGCTTCGGCGAGGAAGCGCGCAAAGTGGGTGCGCGCGACCATCGACGGATTCTCCGCGTGGCGCATCGCGCCCTCGAACGCCCCTTCGACGCCGGCTTCCGCGAGCTCGCGTGCAATCTGCCGCGCGCGGTCGACCCGCCCGCCTCGCACGCGCTCCAGTCCGGCGACCAGGATGTCGTTGGCGGGATCGATGCGCAGCCCGACGACATGGACGGTGCTGCCGCGCCAGGTGACCGAGATCTCCACCCCGTCGATGAAGCGCATGCCCTCGGTGCGCGCCGCCGCGCGCGCTTCGTCGAGGCCGCCGAGCTGGTCGTGGTCGGTGAGCGCCCAGACGTCGACGCCGCTGCGTGCAGCGCGGCGCGCGACCTCGGCCGGCGGCAGCGCACCGTCCGAGACGTTCGAGTGGCAATGCAGGTCGACGTTCAAGCGAGCAGAAACTCCTCGATCAGGCGGGCGACCGCTTCGGGCTGGTCATGGTGCAGCATGTGGCCGGCACCCTGCACCGTCACGTAGCGCAGGCTGCGGAACGCGGCGCGCCGCTCCGCGTATTGCTCGGCGCTCAGGCCGATGCGCTTGAGCGTCTCCGATTCCGCCGCGTCCACCCAGAGCACCGGCGCGGTGACCTGCGACCAGCAGGCGCGCGCCTCTTCATACCGGTAGAGCACCGGGTTCACGATCTTGTGAGCGGGATCTCCACGCAGCAGCACGCGGCCGTCCGCCGTCTCGTGGCCCCAATGGCGAGCGAGGAACTCGGCACGGCTGCGCGCAAGCCGCGGGTTGTTCTTCTGCAGCCGATCGGCGAGCGCGCCGAAATCGGGGTAGGGACGAAAGCCGCTGTTCTGGTGCAGCTCGTCCAGCCACAGACCATAGCGCTGCGGCGCCTGCTCGGGCTTGGTGGATTGCATGCCGAACCCTTCCAGGTTCACCAGTCGCCGGATGCGTGCCGGGCGCACCCCGGCGTACAGCGCGGCGACATTGCCCCCCAGGCTGTGGCCGACCAGGTTGACCGGCGTCTCGGGCTGGATCCGCTCCAGCAGCAGGTCGAGGTCGGCGACGTAGTCGGGAAACCAGTAGCAGTCGGACTTGCCCCAGTCGGTCAGGCCGTAGCCGCGCCAATCCGGCGCGTAGACATCCCAATCCTGCTCGAGCGCGTCCACCAGGAACTGAAAGGAGGCGGACACGTCCATCCAGCCGTGCAGCAGCACCATGCGGCGCGCGGCATCGCCCGGCCAGCGCCGGATGTGATAGCGCAGGCCGCGCACATCGTAATAGAGGGATTCGCTCGCCTTCATCGTCTCAGTGGAAGTGGAAGTCGACTTCGGGCCTGCGTCCCGATACCAGGTCCGCGAGCGCGCGGCCGGAGCCTGCAGCGAGCGTCCAGCCCAAGGTGCCATGCCCGGTATTCAGGAACAGGTTCGGGTAGCGCGTGCGCCCAATCACTGGAACATTGGTTGGCGTGGCTGGCCGCAGGCCCGCCCAGTATTGCACGTCCCGCACGCCCGCGAGGGCGGGAAACAGCCTGCCGATGCGCGCCACGATCGCCGCACAGCGCGCATCGTTGATCGAGGTGTCGTAGCCGGTGAGCTCTGCGGTGCCCGCGCAGCGCAGCCGGTCGCCAAGCCGCGACACCACCAGCTTGTGCGCCTCGTCGGTCAGGCTGACTGTAGGCGCGCGTGCGGCCAGCCCGGGCGGCAGCGCGATCGTGATCGAGTAGCCCTTGAGGGGATAGACCGGGATCGAAATGCCCACAGGCCTGAGCAGCAGCGGGCTGTAGCTGCCGAGACTGACGACGAACGCGTCGCCCTCGATGCGCCGCCCCTGCGCCTGCACCGCCAGTACGCGCCCGCTCGAGATCTCCAGGCCTTGCACCGGTGTGTCGCGCAGGAAACGCACTCCCTGGGCCTGCGCGCGCTCCGCGAGTCTGGCCGTGAACGCGTGCGCGTCGCCGGATTCGTCCTCCGGCGTGTAGGCCCCGCCGACCACCGGGACTTCGGACTGGCGCAACGCCGGCTCGATCGCGAGGCATTCCGCCGCCGTCTTCACCTCGCGCGCGATGCCGAGGCGGCGCATCTCTTCGGCGTGCGCCGCGAGGGCTGCGAAGTCCGCCTGCTCGGTGCAGAAATGCAGGATGCCCTTGCCGAGAAAGTCGTAGGCGATACCGGTTTCCGCGCGCAGCGCGGCGAGGCTCTCGCGGCTGTAGCGCGCCAGCCCCGCCAACTGGCGCGTGTGGCGCTCGAAGCGGCCCGGCAGGCATTCGAACGCGAAACGCAGGCCCCACAGCCATTGCTGCAGGTCCGCGCGTGGCCGGAAGAGCATCGGCGCATCTTCGCGCCCCAGCCACTTCAGCACCTTGGGTACCACCGAAGGCTTCGCCCACGGCTCGGCGTGTCCCGCCGAGATCTGCCCGCCGTTGGCAAAGGAGGTCTCCATCCCGGCCTCCGGCTGCCGGTCCACGAGTGTCACGTCGTGCCCGGCGCGCGCCAGGTACCAGGCGCCCGTCACGCCGACCACGCCTGCGCCAAGGACCACGACTCTCATGCCGGGACTCCAGCCGGTATCATAGCGGCCTGCCCATGCCCCTTTATTCGATCGGCGACAAGCGCGTCGAGCTGCGCGGCGCCCACCACTACATCTCCCACGACGCGACGCTGGTCGGCGCCATCACGCTCGAGGCCGACGCCAACATCTGGTTCAAGGTGGTGATCCGCGCCGAGAACGACGTGGTGCGCATCGGCGAG
>DASTHP010000193.1:0-3037 GCA_035718125.1 Burkholderiales bacterium
CTGCGCGTGATGGTCGAGGGTGAGCCGAAGCAAGTCGTTGAGCAGGCAGCGAATTCCATCGCCGCTGCCGTGAGGCGCGCGGCGGCGGGCTAGTCGGGCTTGCCGTTTGCAATTCATTTCCATATTATTGGAAGTATGGAAACGAAGCAGGCAGTCGAATCGCTCGGTGCGTTGGCGCAGGACACGCGCCTGGCAATCTTTCGCCTCCTCGTGCAAGCAGGCGCCCAGGGCCGGGCGGCGGGGCAGATCGGCGAGGCGCTCGACCTTCCGCCCGCCACGCTCTCCTTCCACCTCGCGGGACTCGCGCGCGCAGGGCTCGCGCAGAGCCGCCAGGAGGGCCGCTTCGTCATCTACACCGCGAATTTCGAATCCATGGCCGCGTTGGTCGCCTTCCTCACCGAGAACTGCTGCGGCGGGGCCGCGTGCGCACCCGCGTCATGTCAACCCGCCACCACCACCGGGAAGACCGATGAAGCGCCGTCACGCCCACGCCGCCGTGCGTGACCGGGTAGCCTGAATGGCCGCGGTTCTCGATTCCCCCAGGCCGGCACTCGGCTTCTTCGAGCGCTGGCTGACGCTCTGGGTATTCCTGTGCATCGTCGCCGGCGTCGCGCTCGGCCAATGGCTGCCCGCGCCGTTCGCGACGCTGGGCCGCATGGAGGTGGCGCGCGTCAATGTGCCGGTGGGCGTGCTCATCTGGGTGATGATCATCCCGATGCTGCTGCGCATCGACTTCGCTGCGATGGGGCAGGTGCGGCAGCACTGGCGCGGCATCGGCGTGACGCTCGCCATCAATTGGCTGGTAAAGCCGTTCTCGATGGCGCTGCTCGGCTGGCTGTTCCTGCGTCACGTCTTTGCACCCCACCTGCCGCCGGACCAGATCGACAGCTACGTCGCCGGCCTGATCCTGCTCGCCGCCGCGCCCTGCACGGCGATGGTGTTCGTCTGGAGCCGGCTGACGCAGGGGGATCCGTATTTCACGCTCAGCCAGGTGGCGCTGAACGACGCCATCATGATCGTCGCCTTCGCGCCGATCGTCGCGCTGCTGCTCGGGCTCTCGGCGATCGTGGTGCCCTGGGACACGCTGTTCACCTCGGTCCTGCTCTACATCGTCGTCCCGGTGGTGATCGCGCAGCTCTGGCGCGCTGCCCTGCTCAAAGGCGGCGAAGCGCGCCTGCAGGCGACGCTCGCGCGCATCCAGCCGTACTCCACGGCGGCACTGCTTGCCACCATCGTGCTGCTCTTTGCCTTCCAGGGCCGCCAGATCCTCGCGCAACCGCTCATCATCGCCATGCTGGCGGTGCCCATCGTGATCCAGGTCTACTTCAATGCGGGGCTTGCCTACTGGCTCAACCGGCGCTTCGGCGTCGCCCACTGCGTAGCGGGACCTTCGGCGCTGATCGGCGCGAGCAACTTCTTCGAGCTCGCGGTGGCCGCCGCGATCACGCTGTTCGGCTTCGACTCCGGCGCGGCGCTGGCGACGGTGGTGGGCGTGCTGGTGGAGGTGCCGGTAATGCTGTCGGTGGTCGGCATCGTCAACCGTTCCAGGCAGTGGTATGAACGGAGCGCGCCATGATCGAGACGCTGAACAGCGACTGCTACTGCGTCAGCCTCGACAAGGAGGCGCTGCGCCGCGCGCTGGAGGCCGATCGTGCGGCCGGCGGACTGCACGCGATGATCGAGGAGCGCTGCCCGAATCTCTTTGCCTCGCTGCCGGTATTCGTGGCGCGCGAGCACGTGGACCAGATGGCGGCCGTGATCCGCGCGGCGGAGGAGGTGATCGCGCTGCCGGCGTATCGCGAGGCGGCGCTCGCCTGGGCACCGGCCATCGCGCGCCACGATCCCGGCGCCGTGGGCGCCTTCATCGGCTACGACTTCCATCTCGGCCCGCAAGGCCCGCGCCTCATCGAGATCAACACCAATGCCGGCGGCGCGCTGCTGAACGCGGTTCTCGCGCGCGCGCAGCGTGCGTGCTGCGCGGAGATCGAGGCGCTGGTGAGCGGTCCGGTGCCGGCGGCAAGCCTGGAGCGCACACTTTTCGAGATGTTCGTATCGGAATGGCGCCGCAGCGGGCGCACGGGCCTGCCGAAACGCATCGCCATCATCGACGACGCGCCCAGCGAGCAGTTCATGTACCCGGAGTTCCTGCTCTTCGCGCAGTTGTTCCGGGGATTCGGCGTTGAAGCGGCCGTGCTTGCGCCCGAGCAGCTGGCTTTCGAGAACGGGGTGCTGCGCGACGCGCAGGGCCAGGTGGACCTCGTCTACAACCGCCTCACCGACTTCGCGTTCGAGGCACCAGCGCACGCTGCGTTGCGTGACGCCTACCTCGCGGACGGTGCGGTGATCACGCCGCACCCTCGCGCGCACGCCCTGTACGCCGACAAGCGCAATCTGAGCCTGCTGTCGGACGAGGCGCAGCTACGCGCCTGGGGCGTCGATCCGGCAGTGCTGGCGACTCTGCTGCAGCACGTCCCGCGCACGCGGATCGTCACTGAAGTGGACGCGGAACGGCTGTGGGCCGAGCGGCGCCGCCTGTTCTTCAAGCCGGCCGCGGGCCACGGCAGCCGCGCTGCGTACCGGGGCGAGAAGCTCACGCGCCGCGTGTGGAGCGAGATCCTCGCGGGCACTTATGTGGCGCAAGACCTGGTGCTGCCCAGCGAACGCAGAATCGGGCCCGAGGCGAGCTTGAAGGTGGATGTGCGCAACTACGTCTATGACGGCGAGGTGCAACTGCTTGCCGCGCGCCTGTACCAGGGGCAGACCACCAACATGCGCACCGCAGGCGGCGGCTTCGCGCCCGTGCTGACTACGCCTTCCTTTGCCGCGGATCGGGAACCGCCACGCGCACCTCGGACCGCGCAGCGGTCTCCGGTTGCAGCGTGACGTGCTCGATGCCGAAGCGCTCGCGCAGCATGTGTTGAAGCTGATGCAGGGTGCGCTCCCAGGACGCGAGGTCGCTCACGACCACGTGCGCCGAGAGCGCGACGCGGCTCCCGGAGAGCGTCCAGACATGCAGGTCGTGCACCGACGCGACGCC
>DASTHP010000194.1:0-6622 GCA_035718125.1 Burkholderiales bacterium
CGCAGCCGCGGCGTGCAGCGTTTGCTCGGGCGCCGCGACAGCCTTGCCGATCGCATCGAGGGCGCGCGCGAGTCCGTGCGCGATCGCTTCCAGCGTGTGCTGGGCGAGACGCCGTCGGCGGGCATCCTCGCCGCGCTGGCAGTCGGCGAGCAGCGTGCCATCGCCAACGAGGAGTGGCGCCTCTTCAGCCGCACCGGCGTCACGCACCTGATGAGCATCTCGGGCCTGCACGTGACGCTCGTTTCGGGGCTCTGCGCGTGGCTCGCAGCGACGCTGTGGCGGCGCGTGCCGCGGCTCGCGCTGGCGCTGCCCGCGCGCAAGGCCGGCGCGCTTGCCGCGATCGCCGCGGCGCTCGCCTACACGCTGCTCGCCGGCTTCGCGGTGCCGGCGCAGCGCACGTTCTACATGGTGACGGTGGTTGCGCTGGCGCTGTGGTCGGGGCGCATCGCCTCGCCTGCCCGCACCCTGGCGCTGGCACTCGCCGTCGTGACCGCGCTCGATCCCTGGGCGGTGCTGCAGGCGGGCTTCTGGCTCTCCTTCGGCGCGGTGGCGCTCATCTTCTACGTTTCGGCGGGCTGGAGCGGACGCGAGGCGCGCGCACTGCAGTGGCTGCGCGTGCAGTGGGCCATCACGGCGGGCCTGGCGCCCGCCGCGCTGTTCCTCTTTGCGCAGGTCTCGGTGGTGGGGCCACTGGCCAACGCACTCGCGATTCCGCTTGTGTCCGCCGTCATCACACCCCTCGCGCTGGTCGCGGCGGTGCTGCCGGCGGATGCGCTGCTGCATCTCGCCGAGTGGCTGACCCAATGGCTGCTCGAGTACCTGGACTGGTGCGCGCAATTGCCCGCAGCGGCGTGGCAGCAGCACACGCCGCCGCTCTGGGCGACGCTGCTCGCGCTCGCGGGCGTCGCCTGGCTCCTCCTGCCGCGCGGCTTTCCATGGCGTGCGCTCGGCGCTGCGTTGATGATGCCGGCGTTCGCGCTGCCCTCGGCCGCGCCTGCGCTGGGGGAGGCCTGGATCACCACGCTCGACGTCGGTCAGGGCCTCGCGGTCGTGGTGCGCACCGCGAATCATGCGTTGCTCTACGACACGGGACCGGCGTTCGGCGCGGACACCGACAGCGGCGAGCGCATCGTGGCGCCTTATCTGCGCGCAACGGGCGTCGGGCGACTCGATGCGCTGGTGCTCACGCACAACGATACCGACCACACCGGCGGCGCCTGGAGCGTGCTCGCCGCCATGGAGGTGGACCGCGTGCTGCATGCGCTGCCGCCGTCGCATCCGGCGCTCGCGCTCGCCGCAACGACGCAGCGCTGCGCGCGCGGCATGCAATGGGAGTGGGAGGGCGTGAAATTCGAGATGCTGCACCCGGCGCCAGCGAGCGCCGTGCGGCGCAGGAACGACGAGAGCTGCGTGCTGCGCGTCTCGACGGCCGGCGGCGCCATGCTCCTGACGGGCGACATCGAGCGCGGTGCGGAGATGGAGCTCGCGCGCGCCGGGCTGGCGCGCGCCGACGTGCTGCTCGTGCCGCACCACGGCAGCCGCACGTCCTCCAGCGCCGAGTTCCTGGCGGCCGCGCGACCCCGGCACGCGATCGCGGCAGTCGGCTACCGCAGCCGCTTCGGCCATCCGCACCCCGACGTGCTCGCCCGCTACGTGGCCGCGGGACTCGCCCCGCTACGCACCGACCGCGATGGCGCGGTGACGGTGCGGCTTTCCCCGGGCGCGCCGGCCCTGGAGAACGAGCGCGCCCGCCGCGCGCGCTACTGGCACGTCCCGCCTCCCGGGGCGTAAACTGGCCGCGCGGGATTCTCCCGCTCACGCTCATGGAGGAGCTCTCATGGCAAAAGGCAACAACGCGGTCTATCGCGTCACCGACGTCATCGGCACCAGCCCCAATTCCTGGGAAGAAGCGGCGCGCAACGCGATCAAGACGGCAGCGAAGTCATTGCGTGACCTGCGCATCGCGGAAGTCACCAAGCTCGACGTCAAAGTGGAGGACGGCAAGATCACGCAGTTCCGCACGCGCCTGTCGCTCTCCTTCAAGTACAGCGCCTAGCCGGAGCCGTGGGGTTCACGGCAACCGTCCGCGTGACCGGCGCCGCGGGCCGCTTCGAGGATTTCCAGGAGCGCGTCCGCTGGCTGCTGGTGCGCGACATCGACGCCGAGCCTTATACGGAGCACCACGCGCCGGGTCAGCTGGAGTACCGCTTCGCGCTCTCGCAGGGCTTGCCGTTTCCGGCGTTCGTGGCGGCGACCGCGGATTTTCCCGAGCTGCGCGTCGAAGTCGAGTGGGACAGGGACGGCGCGCGCGGCGGCGCGGCAATCGAGAACGGCCGCCTGGTGGAGAAGTGGAACGGGGAGCGCGGCATGACGGAGGAGCGCGGCGCGAGTTGAGCCCGGTTCAGCGACACGTGCAGTGCGCCTCGCCCGCCGGGCTGCACCGCATCGCTTACCTCGAGTGGGGCAGGGCGGACAACCCGCAGGTGCTCCTCTGCGTGCATGGCCTGGGGCGCTGCGCGCGCGACTTCGACAACCTCGCGCGCGCGATGAGCGACCGCTACCGCGTCGTCTGCCCCGACGTCGCCGGGCGCGGCGATTCCGACTGGCTCGCCGACCCGATGCTGTACGGCATCGCGCAGTACGTCGCCGACATGGTGACGCTGATCGCGCGCCTGGACGTCGAGCAGGTGCACTGGGTCGGCACCTCGATGGGCGGGTTGATCGGCATGGCGCTCGCGGCGCAGAAGGACACACCGGTGGCGAAGCTCGTGCTGAACGAGGCCGGCCCGGTGATCGCCAAGGCGTCGCTGGAGCGCATCGCCACCTATTTCGGCAAGGTGCCGCCACTGCCGAGCTTCGAGGCGGCGGAGCGGCTGGTGCGCACGGTGTCGGCGCCGTTCGGGCCGCACACGGACGACGAATGGCGCTTCCTCACGGACGTGGTGGTGCGCAGGAACGCCGACGGCACGTATCGCATGCACTACGACCCGCGCATCGCCGAGCCCTTCCGCCAGCTGATCACGGACAAGGACGTGGAGACCTGGCCGACCTACGACGCGGTGCGCTGCCCGACGCTTGTCATCCGCGGCGCGCAGTCGGATCTGCTCTCGCGGGAGACCGCGGCGCAGATGACGCAGCGCGGCCCGCAAGCGAGGCTCGTGGAGCTGCCGGGCATCGGCCACGCGCCCACGCTGCTGCACGCCGACCAGATCGCGATCGTGCGGGAATTCCTGCTTTCGTAGCCGCCGCGTCCGGCAATCGGCCGCTGCGGTTCGCGGCGTCCCGCTTTGCCTACCCGCGCCTGTTTGCGGCGTCCCAGTTTTTCTCGAGGTTGGCGATGAGCGCAGGGCTGAAATGGCACTCGGCCTGCTCGCGCGCGTAGACCGCCATGTAGCGCCGGAAGGTGTCGAGCGGCTCTTCGCCCGCGCGGAACGCGCGCTTGTTGCCCGCCGCGCTCACCACGCCGGAACTGGTGAGGCGCTCGATCGCGCGGTCGATGGCCGCATCCATCTCCGCCGCCGGCACCACCTCGTCGCAGATCATGCGGCCCTCGGGCGCGGCGCAATCGAGGCGCCGCTCGGCGAGGATCGCCTGGCGCGCGATGCGCGCGCCGACGAAGCGCGGCAGGCGCAGGTTGGCGGCGCCGGGGATGATGCCTTCCTTGCGCGCCGGCAGCGTCAGGTACGCATCCTCGGCGGCGAGGACGTAGTCCATGGTGAGCAGGATCTGGCAGTGCCCGCCGATCGCGAAGCGCTCCATCGCCGCCACCCAGGGCTTCTCGATGCAGTCCACTTCGGGCGCAACGCCCGGCAGCGCGAGCCCGCGATAGAGCTTGTTCACCAGGCCCAGGTCGCGGATCAGGTACCAGAGGAAGCGGATCTTCCCCTGGTAGAGGTGGGTGAGGTTGATGCCCGCGCCGAACACGCGATGGCCCGCGTGCTTGGTGTGCGTGACGGTGTCGCCGCGCAGCACGCACAATTCGGAGGCGCGATCGAGCAGCGCCACGTCCACCGCGGTCTCCAGCCCCTCCAGCGTCGTTTCGTCCTCGGCGTTGAGGTAGCGCGGGTTGCGCATGGTGACCACCACGGCCTTGCCCTGGCGATGCAGGCGCGCGCCTTCGAGGGAGAGCTCGCCCTTCGCCTCGAACTCGGCTAGCCGCGCGCGCGATTCCTCGCGCGGCAGGAGCATGGCGTGGCACAGGTGCGCGCCGGCCGCGGGGTCGGCGAGCACCGCGGCGAGGAACGCACCTTGCGCCTTCTCGAGGCCCTTCTTGTCCTTTTGCAGGAGGCGCGCCTCGGCCGCGAGCGCATCGGCGCCGGGCACCAGGCCCGGAAAGCGCTCTGCGGCGCTGCGGCAAAGCGCGTCCACGCGCAGGGGGCGGCTGCGCCCGCCGGTGAGGGCGTCGTAGGCGGCGAGTGTGTCCCAGGTCACGCTGCCAGTGTACCGCGGGGCCCGGCGGGCTGGACATTAGCTGCCCAGGCAGGTAATTTGCTGCTCAGGCAGCGATCGGGGGGTGCATGGGTCTGTACCGGGCGGAGAGCTACCGGGTGGAGGACAGCGTCGGGTACCTGGTGACGCGGGTGCGCGCGTCCATCTTCGCGGGGGTGGACCGCGAGCTCGCGCCCTGGGGCATCTCGGCGGCGCAGGGCTCGATCCTCATCTACATCGCGCACGGCCGCGGCGATCGCGCCGCCGACATCGCGCGCGACTACGACTACGACACGGGTTCGATGACGCGCATGGTGGCGCGCCTCGTCGCCAAGCGCCTGCTGCGGCGCGTGCCCGACGAGAACGACCGGCGCGTGCAGCGCCTCGAGCTCACCGCCGCCGGCAGGAAGCTCACCGAGCAGATGGCGTCGATGGCGGTCAAGGTGCTCAACCAGCACCTGCGCGGCTTCACGCGCGCCGAGCTCGACCAGTTGAAGGCGCTCCTGCGCCGGATGCTCGAGAACCGTGGCTAGCCGGCGCCGCACCCTGCTGTGGCTGATCCTGGCGTTCCTCGTTGCGGGGGGCGGCTGGGCGGCGTGGTGGCAGCTCATCGGCCGCTTCTACGAGACCACCGACAACGCCTACGTGGCCGGCAACCTCATCGAAGTGACGCCGCAGGTGGCGGGCACCGTGGTCGCGATCGGCGCCGACGATACCGACCGCGTGCAGGCTGGGCAGATGCTCGTGCGCCTGGATGCGGCGGACGCGCAGGTGGCGCTCGACCAGGCGGAAGCCGAGCTCGCGCGCGCAGTGCGCGAGGCACGCACGCTCTACGCCAACAACTTGACGCTGGAGGCCAACGTGCGCGTGCGCGAGGCCGAGCTGCAGCGCGCCGAGGAAGGGCTCGCACGTCGGGCGTCGCTCGCCGAGAAGGGCATGGTGACGCGCGAGGACTTTGAGAACGCGCGCGCCAACGCCGCCGCCGCGCGCGCCTCGCTGGCCGCCGCGCGCGAGGGCCTCGCCGCCAACCGCACGCTCACCGACCGCGTGAAGGTGGAAGAGCACCCGAGCGTGATGCGGGCTGCCGCGCGCGTGCGCGAGGCATTCCTGGCGTTGAAGCGCGTGGAGATCCCCGCGCCGGTGGGCGGCTACGTCGCGCGCCGCTCGGTGCAGGTCGGCCAGCGCGTCGCGCCCGGCGCACCGCTGATGGCCATCGTGCCGCTCGAGGATCTGTGGGTGGACGCCAATTTCAAGGAAGTGCAGCTGCGCGACATGCGCATCGGCCAGCCCGTGCGCCTCACCGCGGACCTGTACGGCGGCACGGTGGAATACCGCGGGCGCGTGGCGGGCCTGGGTGCCGGCACCGGCGGCGCCTTCGCGCTGCTGCCGCCGCAGAATGCCACGGGCAACTGGATCAAGGTGGTGCAGCGCGTGCCGGTGCGCATCGCGCTGGATCCCGCGCAGTTGCGCGCGCATCCGCTGCGCATCGGCCTGTCGATGCGCGCGGAAGTCGAGATCCGCGACGCGAGCGGTGCGCAGCTCGCCGCCGCGCCGCGCAGCACGGCCGCCTACTCGACGCAGGCCTACACTGTGCCCGCCGCCGAAGCGGACAAGCGCGTGCGCGCGATCATCGCGGCACACCGGTGAGCGCCACGGCAGCGGCGGTACCTGCACCGGCGCCGCTCGTCGGCGCCGAGCGCATGCTCGGCGCGGTGATGCTCGCCGCCGCGACCTTCATGGTGGTGCTCGACATCACCATCGCCAACGTCTCGGTGGCCACCATCTCGGGCGACCTCGGCGTGAGCGCGACGCAGGGCACCTGGATCGTGACTTCATACGCCGCGGCGCAGGCGATCGCCATGCCGCTCACCGGCTGGCTGACGCGCCGCTTCGGCCAGGTGCGGCTCATCGTCTGGTCGGTGCTGCTGTTCACCGCCGCGTCGCTGCTCTGCGCGCTCGCCGAGAGCCTCGACACGCTGGTCGCGTTCCGCGTGGTGCAGGGGCTGGTGGCGGGGCCCATGGTGCCGGTGTCGCAGTCGCTGCTGCTCGCCACCTTCGGGCCGGGCGGCGCCGGCACTGCGCTCGCCGTGTGGTCGATGACCGCGACCATCGCGCCGATCACCGGCCCGATCATCGGCGGCTGGATCACCGAGCAGATCTCCTGGCCGTGGATCTTCTACATCAACGTGCCGGT
>DASTHP010000195.1:0-16246 GCA_035718125.1 Burkholderiales bacterium
GCGCTCGCGCAGGTCGGCACCACCTGGGTGCGCATCACCAACTACGCGATCCTCTACGTGCTGCTCGCGCTGGGCCTGAACATCGTGGTGGGCTTCGCGGGGCTGCTCGACCTGGGCTACATCGCCTTCTACGCGGTGGGCGCCTACGTCTACGCGCTGCTCGCCAGCCCGCAGTTCGGCCTGCACCTGCCTTTCTGGGCGATCCTGCCGATCGGCGCGCTGGTGGCGGCGTTCTTCGGCGTGCTGCTCGGCGCGCCGACGCTCAAGCTGCGCGGCGACTACCTCGCCATCGTCACGCTCGGCTTCGGCGAAATTGTGCGGATTTTTCTGAACAACTTGTCGCGCCCGGTCAACATCACCAACGGGCCGCAGGGCATCTCGCGCATCGACCCGTTCAGCATCGGCGGCTTCGACTTCTCCGCCCCGCAGTCCGTGCTCGGCCTCGCCTTCAGCGGTCCGATCAAGTACTACTACCTGCTGCTCGCGGTGATGGTCCTGATCCTCGTGGTCAATGTGCGACTGCAGAACTCGCGCATCGGGCGGGCCTGGGAAGCGGTGCGCGAGGACGAGACCGCGGCGCGCGCCATGGGCATCAATACCACGCACATGAAGCTGCTCGCCTTCGCCATGGGCGCGAGCTTCGGTGGGGTCGCCGGCGGCATGTTCTCGGCGATCCAGGGCTTCATCTCGCCGGAGAGCTTCGTGCTGGTCGAGTCGATCATGGTGGTGGCGATGGTGGTGCTCGGCGGCATGGGCAACATCTGGGGCGTGGTACTGGGCGCGCTGCTGCTTTCCTTCGTGCCGGAGATCCTGCGCTGGACCGTGGAGCCGGTGCAGCAGGCGCTTTTTGGCCGCATGCTGGTCGAGCCCGAGGTGGTCCGCATGCTGATCTTCGGCCTCGCGCTGGTGCTCGTCATGCTGTACCGGCCCGCAGGGCTGTTGCCCTCTGCGGTGCGCAAGCGTGAGCTGACCGATGCCGAACACGCTGCTTGAGGCGCGCGACGTCGGCAAGCGCTTCGGCGGCGTGCAGGCGCTCGCCGGCGTCTCCTTCTCGATCGGCCACGGCGAGATCTACGGCCTGATCGGCCCCAACGGCGCGGGCAAGACGACGCTGTTCAACGTGCTCACCGGCATCTACACAGCGGACACGGGACGCTTCACCTTCGACGGCGCGCCGCTCGCCGGACTCGCGCCGCACCAGGTGGCCGCGCGCGGCATCGCGCGCACCTTCCAGAACATCCGGCTCTTCGCCAATCTCTCGGTGCTGGAGAACGTGATGATCGGCCGCCACGTGCGCACGCACGCGGGCGTGCTCGGCGCCATCCTCAGGAACCGCACGACGTTGGCCGAGGAATCCGCCATCCAGCGGCGCGCGCTCGAGCTGCTCGAGTACATGGGCATCCGCGCGCGGGCCAATGATCCGGCGGGCAGCCTGCCTTACGGCGACCAGCGGCGCCTGGAGATCGCGCGTGCGCTCGCCACCGAGCCCAAGCTCCTCGCGCTGGACGAGCCTGCCGCCGGCATGAACCCCGCCGAGACGCACGCGCTGCGCTCGCTCCTCGAGCGCATCCGCCGCGACGGCGTGACATTGCTGCTCATCGAGCACGACGTGCGCCTGGTGATGAACGTCTGCGACCGCGTGCTGGTGCTGGACTACGGCGAGCGCATCGCCGAGGGTACGCCGGCCGAAGTGCAGCGCGATCCGAAGGTCATCGAGGCCTATCTCGGCACCGCGCATGCTGCTTGAGGTGCAGGGGCTGGAAGTGCACTACGGCGGCATCCGCGCCGTGCGCGGCATCGACCTCGCGGTGGCCGAAGGCGAGCTGGTGTGCCTGATCGGCGCGAACGGCGCGGGCAAGACTTCGGCGCTCAAGGCCATCTGCGGCCTGCATGCGCGCGGCGGCCGCGTGACCTACGCGGGGCAGGCGCTCGAGGGGCTGCCGGTGTTCGAGCTGCCGCGGCGCGGCCTGGTGATGGTGCCGGAGGGGCGCGGCGTCTTCCCGCAGCTCACGGTGGAAGAGAACCTTGCCATGGGCGCGTTCGCGCGCCGGGACGCGGATGTGCAGGAAGACATCGCCCGGCAGTACCTGTCGTTTCCGCGCCTCAAGGAACGGCGCCAGCAGACCGCCGGCACGCTCTCGGGCGGCGAGCAGCAGATGCTCGCGCTCGCGCGCGCGCTGATGAGCCGGCCCAAGCTGCTGCTCCTGGACGAGCCCTCGATGGGGCTCGCCCCGCTGATGGTGGCGAAGATCTTCGACATCGTGCGCGAGATCGCGGCGCGCGGCGTGACGATCTTGCTGGTGGAGCAGAACGCGCGCCTCGCGCTCGAGCTCGCGCACCGCGGCTACGTCATGGAGTCGGGCGCGATCACCTTGGCGGACGACGCCAGGGCGCTGCTGGCCAATCCGAAGGTGCGCGAGGCCTACTTGGGAGAAAGCGCAGTCTAGCGAGGCTCTGCGCTCGTCGCGCCGGGCGAGTTACGCAGGGCGGCCCTGCGCGGTATCGGCCTGCGTGGTGAAGCTGTCGGCGTAGAACTCGTCCTCCGGCAACTTGCACAGCGTGGTGAAGTCCCGGCGCGCCGAGTCCACCATGACCGGCACGCCGCAGGCGTAGACCTGGTGGCCCGAGAGGTCCGGAAAATCCTCCATGACGGCGCGGTGGACGAAGCCCGTGCGCCCCGCCCACGCGTCCTCCGGCAGCGCATCCGAGATTACCGGCACGTACTCGAGCCTGCCTTGCGCCGCCCAGCCCTCGGGGAGCGCGTGCAGGTACAAGTCCTTCGGTCGCCGCCCGCCCCAGTACAGCGTCATCGGCCGCGCGATGCCCTTGTGGATCGCGTGCTCGATGATCGACTTGATCGGGGCAAAGCCGGTGCCCGAAGCGACGAAGACGATCGGTTTCGTCGAGTCCTCGCGCAGGAAAAAGGTGCCCTGCGGCCCCTCGAAGCGCAGGATGTCGCGCTCCTTCATCTTGCCAAACACGTGGTCGGTGAACTGCCCGCCCGGTACGTGGCGCACGTGCAGCTCGAGGAGCGCGTCGTCGTGCGGCGCGTTGCCCATGGAAAAACTGCGCCGCGAGCCGTCCTTCAGCAGGAACTCGAGGTACTGCCCCGCGAGGAACTGCAGCCGCTCGTTCGCCGGGAGCTTGAGGCCGAGGATCATCACGTCGTCGGTCACTCGCCGCAGGGTCTGCACGCGGCAGGGCAGGGTCTTCACCTGGATGTCCTTGGCCGCGCCGATGGTGCGCGCCTCGATCACCAGGTCGGTGAGCGGCTTCGCCTGGCAAAAGAGCGCCTTGCCCTGCGCCTTTTCGTCATCGGTCAGCGCCTTGTGCTGGTAGACGCCGTAATCGACGCGGCCCGCGAGGATCTTGCCCTTGCAGCTGCCGCAGGCGCCGTTCTTGCAGCCATAGGGCAGGACGAAGCCCTGCCGCAGGGCGGCGGCGAGCACGGCTTCGCCGTCTTCCACCTGGAACTGCTGGCCGCTCGGCTGGATCGTGACGCTGTGCATCTCGCTAAAATGGCATCAATGAAAACGCTGCTGCTCGCGGGTTACGGCGATATCGCGCGCCGCGCCGCGCCCCGGCTCGAGGCGCGCTTTGCGCTCGCGCCGCTCGCGCGCCGGTACGGCACCGACCTCGACCGCCCCGAGACCCTCGCCTCGCTGCCACCCGCGCACGCCGTCCTGCATTGCGCGCCGCCGCCGAACACGGGGGTGACCGACCCTCGCACCGCCCATCTGCTGGCGGCACTGGCGAAGGGCCGGATTCTACCGGCGCGCTTCGTCTACGTCAGCACGAGCGGCGTGTATGGCGACTGCGGCGGGGCTCACGTCGACGAGTCGCGCACCGTGCATCCGCAGACCGAGCGCGCGCGGCGCCGCGTGGATGCCGAGCGCCAACTTGCACAATGGTGCAGCGAGCGCGGCGTGGCACTGGCGATCCTGCGCGCGCCCGGCATCTACGCCGCGGACCGGCTGCCGCTCGAGCGGCTGCGCGCGGGTACCCCGGTGCTGCGCGCGGAGGATGACGTCTACACCAATCACATCCACGCCGAGGACCTGGCCGCGATCGCGGTGCGCGCGCTGGAGGACACGGCGAGCGCCGGGATCTACAACGCGAGCGACGACAGCGAGATCCGCATGGGCGAGTGGTTCGACCTGCTGGCGGCGCGCGCGGGGCTGCCGCGGCCGCCGCGCATCGCGCGCGCCGAGGCCGCCGCGCGCATCGCGCCGGCGCTGCTGTCCTTCATGAGCGAGTCGCGGCGCCTCGTCAACCGGCGCATCAAGGAGGAGCTCGGCGTGCGTCTGCAATACCCGACCGTCTACGACGGCGTGCCACATCTGGTGCAGGTGGCATGAGATACCCCGCGCGGATCGCCCCCCTGCTCCCATGAGCGCACTGTTGGTGATCACCAACCTGCCCGATCGCGCGGCCGCCGACAAGCTCGCCGACGTGCTGATCGCGAAGCGGGTCGCCGCCTGCGTCAACATACTCGCGCCGTGCCGCTCGGTGTATCGCTGGAAGGACGCCGTGCAGCACGATGAGGAACACCCCCTGCTCATCAAGACGACGCGCGCGTGCTACGCGGCGCTGGAAGCGGCGATCCGCGAGGCGCATCCCTACGAACTTCCCGAGATCATCGCGGTCCCAATCGAGCACGGCCTGCCCGCCTACCTCGCGTGGGTGGCCGCGGAAACCTCGCCCCCCGGATGAACCGGCTCTTTCGCCTCCTGTGGCTCGCGCTCGCGATGCTGACGGCGCAGGCCGCCTCGCCGCAGGAGCTGCTCGAGCCCGAGCAGGCGTTTCGCTTCTCGGCGCGCGCGCTCGCGGGCGACGCGATCGAGGTGCGCTTCGAGATCGCCGACGGCTACTACCTGTATCGCGAGCGCTTCAAGTTCGCGGCGCAGAACGCGCGCCTCGGTAGGCCCGAGCTGCCGGCCGGCGAGCGCAAGCAGGACGAATTCTTCGGCGACACGGAGGTCTACCGCAAGGAGGTGCGCATTCGCTTGCCGGTCGAGCCGGGCGCGGGCGATCCCCTCAAGCTCGCGGTCACCTCCCAAGGCTGTGCGGACATCGGCGTGTGCTACGTGCCGATGGATTCGGCAGCGACGCTGCGGCTCGCCTCCCTGGGCGCAGAGGGTGCTGCGCCGCGCGCTGGTCTCGCGGCGAGCGATCTCGACGTCGCGGCGCTGTTCCGCGCGAACACGGCGGTGGTACTGGCGAGCTTCCTCGGCTTCGGGCTGCTGCTCGCCTTTACGCCTTGCGTGCTGCCGATGATCCCGATCCTCTCCGGCATCATCGCGGGCGAGGGTGCGCGCGTGACCAAGAAGCGTGCGCTGGCGCTTTCTTCCGCCTACGTGCTCGGCATGGCGGTGGCCTACGCGCTCGCCGGCATCGCTGCCGCCTACTCCGGATCGCTCATTGCCGCTTCGCTGCAGAACGCCTGGGTGATCGGCGCCTTTGCGCTGGTGTTCGTGCTGCTAGCCCTGTCGATGTTCGGCGTCTACGAGCTGCAGCTCCCCGGGTTCTTGCGCCAGCCGCTTGCTGCCGCGCACCACCGGTTGCGTGGCGGCAAGCTCGCGTCCGTCGCGGGCATGGGCGTGCTCTCGGCGGTCATCATGAGCCCTTGCGTTGCCGCGCCGCTCGCGGGGGCGCTGCTCTACATCAGCCAGACGCGCGACGTGGCACTGGGCGGCACAGCGCTCTTCGCCATGGCGCTCGGCATGGGCCTGCCGCTCCTGGCGATCGGCGTTTCGGGCGGCGCGCTGCTGCCCAAGGCCGGCCGCTGGATGAACGCGGTGAAGAGGTTCTTCGGCGTGCTGCTGCTCGCCGTGGCCGTCTGGATCGCCTGGCCGCTGTTTCTCGGGGGCAAGCAGGACACGCCGTTCGTGCGCGTGGCGAGCATCGCCGAGCTCGACGCCAAGCTCGCCGCCCCGGGGCGCCTGGTGATGCTGGATTTCTACGCGGACTGGTGCGTGTCGTGCAAGGAAATGGAGGCCTTCACCTTCAGCGATGCGCGCGTCAAGGCGAAATTCGAGCGCATGCTGCTGCTGCAAGTCGACGTGACCGCGAACACCGCCGAGCACAAGGCGCTGCTCAAGCGCTATGCGCTCTTCGGCCCGCCCGGGATCATCTTCTTCGATGCGCGGGGCCGCGAGCTGCGGGGCTTGCGCGTCATCGGCTACCAGAACGCCGAACGCTTCCTGAAGACGCTCGCGCTGGCCGAGGCGCCCTGAGCCTATAATCGGGCCGCTCCCACGGAGGTCCGACATGCTCAGATCGCTGCTCGTCCTGCTGGCGCTCGGCGCCGGCGTCGCGCAAGCCCAGCCCCGGCTCATCGCCATCGCCAATTTCGGCGAGCACCCGGCGCTGCGCGCGGCCGTGAATGGCTTCAAGGCCGAAGTCGTGCGGCAGGGATTCGTCGAAGGCCGCGATATCGCGTTCGACGACCAGCACATCAATTTCGACCGCACGCTGATTCCGCAGCTGCTCACCAACGCGGCGGCGAAGAAGCCCGCGCTGATCGTCGCCGTCACCACGCCCGTGGCTCAGTCCTCCATCCGGGTGGTCACCGACAAGTCGATCCCGATCGTGTTCATGTCGGTGGTGGATCCGGTGGTGGCGAAGATCGTGCCCTCCTGGGAGCGGGGCTCGGAGACGCACACTGGCGCGACGCTCTATCCGGACTTCGACGCCTCGCTCGCCTTCGTGCGCCAACTGCTGCCTAACGCCAAGCGCTTGGGCATCCCCTACAACCCAGGAGAGGACAACGACATCTCGAACATGAAGGAAATGCGCGCCGCCGCACCGAAGCACGGCTTCGCCATCGCCGAGGTCGGCATCGACAGCCCGAACGACATCGCGCAGCGCCTGCAGTCGCTGCAAGGCAAGGTGGACGCGGTGTTCGTCATCCAGTCCAACATCCTGCAGACCAGCCTGCCGGTCATCGCCGCGGCGACGCAACGCATGGGCGTGCCCGCGATCAATACGCTGGACACGCCGGTGCGCCAGCACCAGTTCCTCGCCGCGCACGCGCTGTCCTACGAGCGCATGGGGGCGAACGCCGGGCGCATTGCGGCGCGCGTGCTGAAGGGGGAGAAGCCCGCCGCAATCCCGCCGCACCGCCCCGGGCCGGAGGATTACGCGATCGTCATCAGCCGCAAGCAGCTGGCGCAGTGGAAGATGGAGGCGCCGGCGGCGTTCGCGAAGAACGTCATCGATTGATCCGCCTCGAAGGGGCGCGGAAGCTCTTCCACGCCGGCACAGCGGACGAGCGCGCGGCGCTCGACGGCGTCACGCTGGAGCTCGCCGCCGGCTCCTTCACGGTGGTGATCGGCTCCAACGGCGCGGGCAAGTCCACGCTGCTCAACGCGATCGCCGGCACCGTGACGCTCGATGCCGGCAGCGTGCGCCTGGACGCCGACGACGTCACGCGCTGGCCCGTGCACCGGCGCGCGCGGCACGTGGCGCGCGTGCTGCAGGATCCGATGCTGGGCACGCTTCCCGCTCTCACGGTGCAGGAGAATCTCGCGCTCGCGGAGATGCGCGCCGCGGGGCGCGGCCTGCGCCCGGCGCTGGGCGCAGGGCGGCGCGCGCGTTTCGCGGCGCTGCTCGCGCCGTATGGCCTGGGGCTCGAGTCGCGGCTCGGCGCGCGCGCGGGCACGCTCTCGGGCGGCCAGCGCCAGGTGCTCGCCCTCGCGATGGCGGTGATCCGGCCGCCGCGCGTGCTCCTGCTGGACGAGCACGCGGCGGCGCTGGACCCGAAGACGGCGGATCTCGTGATGGCGGCCACGGTGCGGGCGGTGCAGGCGGGCAGCCTCACCACGCTCATGGTCACGCACAACATGCAGCATGCGATCCGCTACGGCGACCGCCTGCTGATGATGGACGCCGGAGGCATCCGCCTCGATCTCGCCGGCGCGGCGAAGCGCGGGTTGACGGTGGAGCAGCTGGTGGAGCGCTTCCACCTAGCCGACGACAAGGTGCTGCTATCGTGATGGAGATCGCCGGCAGCTTTTGGAACCTCGTGCCGGTGACCCTGGTGCAGGGGCTGCTCTACGGGTACATCGCGCTGGCAGTCATGATCCCGTTCCGGTTGCTCGCGTTTCCCGACCTGACGAGCGAAGGCGCGTTTCCGCTCGGCGGCTGCGTGTGCGCAGCGCTGCTGCTGGCGGGGGCGAATCCGCTGCTCGCCACGCTTGGCGCGGTCGCCGGCGGCATGCTCGCGGGCTTGTCCACCGCATTCATCCACCTGCGCTTCCGCATCAACACGCTGCTCGCAGGCATCCTGGTGATGACGATCCTGTACAGCGTGAACCTGCGCGTGCTCGGCAAGTCGAACGCCGCGCTCCTCGGCATGGACAGCCTGCTGTCGTGGATTTCCACGGCCGTGGTGACGAGTGTGCCGCTGCAGATCGCCGTGTTCGCCGCGCTCGCGCTCGGCGTGCTGGGCACGCTGTACTGGTTCCTCGGCACGGAAATCGGCTTGTCGCTGCGTGCCGTCGGCGCAAACGCGGCGCTCGCCCCGGCTCTGGGCATCAATCCCTGGAGCTACATCCTGGGCGGCCTCGCGCTGGCGAGCGGCCTCTCGGCGCTCGCTGGCGCGGTCGCCGTGCAGCTGCAGGGCTTTGCCGACGTGCACATGGGCTTCGGCGTGCTGATCACGGGCCTTGCCTCGGTGATCATCGGCGAGACGCTGATCGGCCGCCAGAACGTCGTGCGGCAGCTCGCCGCGCCCGTCGTCGGCTCGCTGGTCTACTACCAGCTCGTGTCGCTCGGCCTGGCGCTCGGACTGAAGCCCGCGGACCTCAAGCTCGCCACGGGCCTGTTCGTGCTCGTGACGCTGGCCCTGCCCGCGCTGCGGCGCGGCGCCGAGCCCGAGAAGCTGCGCGAGTAGCGCATAGAATTGGCGCATGCGCCGCCACGTCCAGGGCATCGATCATGTCGTCGTGCTGGTGCGCGACCTGGACCGCGCGCGCGACGCCTACGCGCGCATGGGGTTCACGCTGACGCCGCGCGGCTACCACACGCTTGGCTCGCAGAACCATTGCCTGATGTTCGGGCGTGACTACGTCGAGCTGCTCGCGGTGCCCAGGCCGCATCCGGCCATGCAATATTTCAGCGACTTTCTCGCACGGGGCGAGGGTTTGGGCGCGATCGCCCTCGCCACGGATGCCGCCGACGGGTTGCACGCGAGCCTCGCCGCTGACGGCTTCGCGGCTGACGCGCCCCTCGACTTTTCGCGGCCGGTCGAGGGGCTGGGCGAAGCGCGCTTTCGCATCGTGCAGTTTCCGGCCGACGCCTCGCCCGGCTGCCGCATGTTCGCCTGCCAGCACTTCACGCGCGAGCTGGTGTGGCGGCCCGAGTACCAGCGTCACGCGAACGGCGCGGCGGAAATCGCGGCGCTTGCCGTGGTTGCCGAAGTCCCCGCGGCAGCCGCGGCGAGCTACGGCAGGCTGCTGGCCGCCAGGCCGCAGTCGATCGAGGAAGGGCTGCTGGTGCAGACGGGCAGCGCGCCCATCGCGCTCGCTTCGCGCTGGAAGCTCGGCCACCGCCTGCACGGCGTGGGCCTGCCGCTGCGTCCCCGGCCGCTGGTCGCCGCGCTCTTCGTGCGTGTGGCCGATCGGGCGCGAGCGGCCGGGGTGTTGCGCAGAAACGGGCTCGAGCCGATCGCGCTCGCGGATGGCTCATTTGCCGTGAGCGCGCAGGACGCACACGGTGTCGCCGTGGTGTTTGGCTAGGACTGCTCTAGGACTGCTTCTTGAGCTCGCGCGCCGCCTCGAGCGCGAAGTAGGTGAGGATGCCGTCGGCGCCCGCGCGCTTCATTGCGAGCAGCGCTTCCATCACGCAGCTCTCGGGCAGCCAGCCGTTGTCGATCGCGCCGCGCAGCATCGCGTACTCGCCCGAGACCTGATAGACGTAGGTCGGCGCCTTGAACGCCTCCTTCACGCGCCGCACGATGTCCAGGTACGGCAGTCCGGGCTTCACCATCACCATGTCGGCGCCCTCGGCGAGGTCGAGCCCCACCTCCCACAGCGCCTCGTCCGAGTTCGCGGGATCCATCTGGTAGGTCTTCTTGTCGCCCTTGCCGAGGTTCTTCGCCGAGCCGACCGCGTCGCGAAACGGCCCGTAGAAGCCCGAGGCGTACTTTGCCGAGTAGGCGAGGATCTTCGTATGGATGTGTCCGGCCTTCTCGAGCACGCTGCGGATGCGCCCGATCCTGCCGTCCATCATGTCGGAGGGCGCCACGATGTCCACGCCCGCCTGCGCCTGGCAGAGCGCCTGCTTGGCGAGCACATCGAGCGTGACGTCGTTGATGATGTAGCCCGCCTTGTCGATCACGCCGTCCTGTCCGTGCGCGGTGTACGGATCGAGCGCGACGTCGGTCATGACGCCGAGCTCCGGAAAGCGCTTCTTCAGGGCCGCGACCGCGCGCGGCACCAGCCCTTTCGGGTTGTGCGCCTCGCGTCCGTCCAGCGTCTTCAGCTTCTGCTCGATGACCGGGAACAGCGCCATCACCGGGATGCGCAGCTTCAGGCACTCTTCGGCAACCGGCAGCAAGCGATCCACGGTCATGCGCTCGACGCCCGGCATTGAAGCCACGCTCTGCGTGCGGCCTTTGCCGTCGAGGACGAACACCGGATAGATGAGGTCATCCGCGCTCAGCCGATGCTCGCGCATCAGCCGGCGAGAGAAATCGTCGCGCCGCATGCGCCGCATGCGCACGGCGGGGAACTGGCCGTAGATGTTCATGATGCTGATTTTCCTGAGAGATTCCGGGCGAGGAACTTTCCTCGCTGGTGGGAATCTTATACTCAGACGATGCAGATCGTCTCCCGCTTCTCCTCCCTGAGCGGGTTGCCTTAATCACCATTAAGGCGTTTTGCCCCCCGGTTTACTTCCCCTTTGCCGGGGGTTTTTTATTCCTGCCGCGCTGCCCGGAGCCACGCATCGAGCAGCGCGCGCGCCTGCTCCACGCCTTCGCCGGATTGGCTGGAGAACAGCAGCACCTCCGCCGCCTGCGCCTCACGCTCGAGGCGCGCGCGCGCCGCCTTGAGCACCTTGGCGCGCTCCTGGCGCGCGAGCTTGTCGCACTTCGAGAGCAGCACCAGCAGCCGGCGGCCCGCGGGTCGCAGCCAGTGCAACAGGTGCTCGTCATGCGCAGTGAACGGATGGCGCGAGTCCATGAGCACCACGACGCCCGCCAGCGCGGCGCGCGCGCCGAGATAGCCGCCAACCAGGTGATCCCACTGCGCGCGCACCGCCTGCGGCACGCGCGCATAGCCGTAACCCGGCAGGTCGACCAGCCGTCCGCGGCCCGCGAGGTCGAAGAAGTTGATCGTCTGCGTCCGGCCCGGAGTCTTCGACACGAACGCCAGCCGCTTGCGCCCGGCGAGCGCGTTGATGGCGCTCGACTTGCCCACGTTCGAGCGGCCGGCAAAGGCGAGCTCCGGAAGATCGTCGGGCGGCAAGCCGCCCGTGGGTCCCGCTGAGGTCAGGAATTCCACCCTGGAAAAGGCGCTCACGGGTTCCGGCATGGCCGAAATTCTAATAAAATGAGGCGTTTCCAAGGCATTCGGGGAGATCCGGAATGAACCGCAAGCTGGTGGCACTCGCCGCCGTGGGGCTGCTGTGGGCGGCGCAAGCTGCTGCACAGGGTACCGCGAAGCCTGATGTCGCGAAGGGCGAAAGCATCGCCAAGCAAGTGTGCGCCGCCTGCCACGCCGCCGATGGCAACAGTGCCATCGCGGCCAATCCGAAGCTCGCCGGCCAGTTTCAGGAGTACCTGCACAAGCAGCTCGTCAATTTCAAGCCCCAAGGCGCCAAGAAGGCCGAGCGCGACAACGCGATCATGGCGGGCATGGTGGCAAACCTGTCCAGCGACGACATGCGCAACGTCGCGGCCTATTACGCGGGCCAGAAACTGCGTCCCGCGACGGCGAGCAGCAAGGAGCTCGCGTCCCATGGCCAGAAGCTCTGGCGTGGCGGCAATGCCGCCAACGGCGTGCCTGCGTGCGCCGGATGTCACGGACCTGACGGCGCCGGGATCCCGAGCCAGTTTCCGCGTCTCGCCGGCCAGTTCGCCGAGTACGTCGAAGCGCAGCTGAAGCTGTTTCGCGCGGGTGGCCGCGCCAACGATGCGAGCGGCATGATGCGCGGCGTCGCGGCGAAGATGACCGACCAGGAGATCAAGGCGGTCGCCGAGTACGCGGCCGGCCTGCGCTGAGCGGCACCGGCTGAAAGTGCGCGGCTGACCGGGAATAACCCGGCCCCCGTGCGTGTTATTCCGGCAACGCGGCCCGCGGGCTGCGGAAGGCACGCACCGTACAAACCTCTGGAGGAACGCATGAACACAAGCATTCTGGCGGCGGGATTTGCAGCGGCCATTGGCGCGGGCATCGCGACCAACGCACTGGCTCAGGCCAAGCCCGACGTGCTGGTCAAGCAACGGCAGGCCGTGATGACCCTGCAGGGAAAATATCTGGGTGCGCTGGTTCCGGTTGCGCAGGGCAGGGTGCCCTACAACGCGGCAGCCGTGCAGCGCAACGCGGGGTTCCTCGACAATCTCTCGCGCATGGCGTGGGATGGCTTCGATCCGAGCACCAAGGGCGAAAAGAGCCGCGCGCTGCCGGCAATCTGGGATAACAACGCCAAGTTCAAGGAGTACACCGTCCGCCTGGAGAACGAGACCGCCAAGCTGGTGACGCTCAGCCGGGGCAGCGACGAAGCGGCCGTCAAGGCGCAGATCGGCGCCATCGGCAAGCTCTGCGGTGCCTGCCACGACGATTTCCGCAGCAAGTAGGCGCAGCTTGTCCTTGGCGGTGAGCCCCGCACGCGCGGGGCTTTTCTTTTCTGCCGCGCTTCTTGCGTTCGGGCTGAACGCGTTCGCGCAGGGTGATGCAAAGCGCGGCGCCTATCTCGCCATGGCGGCGGGTTGCGAGGGCTGCCACACCGAGAAAAGGGACGGTGCCGTGCCTTACGCGGGCGGGCGCGAGCTGAAGACCCCCTTCGGCACGTTCCATGGGCCGAACATCACGCCGCATCCGGAGGCCGGCATCGGGCGCTGGAACGAAGGCGATTTTCTGCGCGCGCTGCGCGAGGGCGTGCGCCCGGACGGCGCGCACTACTTTCCGGCGTTTCCGTATCCGTCGTTTACGCAGATCACCGATGCCGATGCCCGCCACCTGTGGGCGTTCTTCCGTTCACTGCCGCCGAATGCGCGCAAGAACCGCCCGCACGAACTGCGCGCGCCTTACGGCTGGCGCTTCATGGTAGGGCCGTGGAAGTGGCTCTACTTCACAGCGGGCTCCTTCGCGGCGGATCCGGCGCGACCCGCGCCGCTGAACCGCGGCGCCTATCTCGTCGAGGCGCTGGGCCACTGCGGCGAGTGCCACACGCCGCGCAACTTCCTGGGCGGCGCCAAGCGCGACCGGCGGCTCGCCGGCACGGCGAGCGGGCCGGAGGGCAAGAGCGTGCCGAACCTGACGCCCGCGAAGCTCAAGAAGTGGGACGACCGCGATCTCAGGGATTTCCTGCAGAACGGCCTCACGCCGGACGGGGACGTGCCCGCCGAGGCCATGGGCGAAGTCGTGCGCAACACCACCAGCCAGCTCACGCCGGAGGACCTGACAGCGATGATCGCCTATCTGCGCTCGCTGCCCGCGCTCGCGGACGAGCCCAAGTGATCTCTTGCCGATATTGACGGAATAGCGCGTGGCGAGGCACTGTTCTCGGGCATGAGCGACGCGCAAAGCCTGATCGAGCTGATTCCACGGTTGCGGCGCTACGCGCGCGCGCTGGCCGGCGAGCGCGCCGCGGCCGACGACCTGGTGCAGGACACGCTGGAGCGCGCCTGGACGAAGCTGCACCTGTATCGGCGCGGCACCGATCTGCGCGCGTGGCTGTTCACCGTGATGCACAACGTGCACGTGAACCGGCTGCGCGCGACGCGGCCGAGCGATCCGCTCGAGGACGAGATGCCGGAGCTCGCCCAGCGCGCCACGCAGGGCGACGCGCTCCTGGTGCGCGACCTGGAGCGCGCCTTGGCGGCGCTGCCGGTGGCGCAGCGCGAGGTGCTGTTGCTGGTGGCACTCGAGGACTTGAGCTACGAGGAGACGGCGCAGGCGCTCGACATCCCGATCGGCACGGTCATGTCGAGGCTCGCGCGGGCGCGCGAGAAAGTGCGACTGCTGATGCAAGGAAAGGGCGGCACCAAGCTGCAAGTCGTGAAATGAGCGACACGCCAACGGTGAGCGAAATCGAGATCCAGGCCTGGGCCGATGGCCGGCTGGAGGCATCGCGACGCGCCGAGGTCGAGGCGTGGCTTGCAGTGCACGCCGAGGAGGCCGAGCGGGCCACGGCGTACCGCAGCCTCAACGAGGCACTGCGCGCGCACTACGAACCCGTGTTGCAGGAATCCGTGCCATCGCGGCTGGTACGGACGGCACGGCGCGGCACGCGCGTGCGCGTGTTTGCCAAGGCGGCGGTCTGGGCGGTGCTCGGCATCGCGGTCGGTGCCGTGGGCGGCTGGCAGTTGCGCGCCCTGCAGGCGCCCGCGCCGGTGGCGCAGCCCGAGGCGCCGGTGATCGCGCGTCGCGCAGCGCTCGCGCATGCCACCTATGCGCCCGAAGTACGCCATCCGGTCGAAGTGGGCGCCGACCAGGAGCAGCACCTGGTGGCCTGGCTTTCCAAGCGGCTCGGCAGCCCGGTGCGCGCGCCCAAACTCGATGGCGAGGGCATGGCGCTGGTCGGCGGCCGCCTGCTGCCGGGCGAAACCGGACCGGTGGCGCAGTTCATGTATCAGTGCGCGCGCGGGCGCCGCGTGACGCTCTACGTGCGCACCGAGGCGCCCGACCACCGCGAGACGGCATTCCGCTACGCGCGCGAGAACAACGTGCGCGTGTTCTACTGGATCGACCGCACCTTCGGCTACGCGCTCTCCTCGGCCGACCTGGAGCGCGACGAGCTGCTCAAGCTCGCCAACGCCGCCTACCGCCAGCTCAATCCCTGAGGGCGCCGGGACTCACGCGCCGGCGGCGGGGCGGATCACGTAGCCCCCCGACTTCTCGTCGCGCTCGAGCGCGAGCAGCTTGCGGTTCTCGAGCTCCTCGAGCAGGTCGGAGAAGGCCTTGAAGCCGTAGTAGGACTCGTTGAAGCCGGGCTTTCTGCGCTTGAGCGCCTGCTTCACCATGGAGCCCCAGATCTTCTCGTCCTCGCCGCGCTCGGCGACCAGCGCCTGCAGCGTCTCGATTACCAGGTCGAAGGCCTCCTGCTTGCGGTCGTCGCTCGGAGCGGCTTCCTTCGCGGCGCCCGCGGGCCGCGCCTCGCGGCGCTTCTTGGCGGCGCGGCGCTTGGCTTCGTCCTCGCGCACCAAGTCGTCGTAGAAGATGAACTCGTCGCAATTCGCGATCAGCAGGTCGGAAGTGGAGTTCTTCACGCCCACGCCGATCACCACCTTGGCGTTCTCGCGCAGCTTGGACACCAGCGGCGAGAAGTCCGAGTCGCCGCTGATGATGACGAAGGTGTCGACGTGGCCCTTGGTGTAGCACAGGTCGAGCGCGTCCACCACCATGCGGATGTCGGCCGAGTTCTTGCCCGACTGGCGCACGTGCGGGATCTCGATCAGCTCGAACGAGGCGCCGTGCATGCCGGTCTTGAAGTCCTTGTAGCGCTGCCAGTCGCAGTAGGCCTTCTTGACCACGATCGAGCCCTTCAGCAGCAGGCGCTCGAGCACCCGGTTGATGTCGAACTTCTCGTACTTCGCGTCCTGCACGCCGAGCGCGACGTTCTCGAAGTCGCAGAACAGCGCCATGTTGCGCGTTTCCTGGATGCTGGCCATGTTTCGAATCTCCGCCGGTTCTCCCGGGGCGCCGATGCTAGCATCCAATCCATGAACGGAGCCGAAAGCCTCGCGCGCACGCTCCTCGCCTCCGGCGTGGACACCTGTTTCGCCAATCCGGGCACCTCGGAGATGCACTTCGTCGCCGCGCTGGACCGCGTCGCCGGCCTGCGCTGCGTGCTGGGCCTGGCCGAGGGCGCGGTGGCCGGCATGGCCGACGGCTACGCGCGCATTGCCGGCAAGCCGGCGGCGACGCTGTTCCATTGCATGCCCGGCCTGGGCAACGCCATCGCCAACCTGCACAACGCCCGGCGCGCGTTCTCGCCCATCGTCAATATCGTCGGCGACCAGGCGACCTGGCACCAGCCGTACGATCCGCCGCTCACCGCCGACACGGAAGGGCTCGCG
>DASTHP010000196.1:0-3206 GCA_035718125.1 Burkholderiales bacterium
AGCGCGGACTCGCCCTCGTCGAGTCGCCCGCCGGGGAGCGCGTACTGTCCCGCATGGGTGCTGAGCCGCGCGGCACGCTTGGTGAGCAGCAGCGCCGCCTCGCCGCCTTTGCCCGTGACGATGACGCACACCGCCGCGCGCCTGAGCTCCCGCGCCTCCAGCGGCGCGTGCGCGAGTCGCGCGAGGTTCTCCGCCAGGCGCGCGCGCAGCGCCGTGTCGAACGCGACTTGCCTCATGCTGCCGCCCGCGCGCGCATCGAGGCGAGCGCGACGCCTGCAAGGATCAGCAGTACGCCCGCGAAGTGGTACCAGTAAGGGCGCTCGCCGAGAAATACCGCCGCCAGGATGACGGCAATCGCCGGCATCAGGTGCATGGTGGCGCCGGCGCGCGCGGCGCCCATGCGCTTGACCACGTAGCTCCAGCCCGCATAAGCGAGCAGCAGCGAGCCGATGGCCGAGTAGAGCACCGCCGCGCTGCCGGCCGCGGTCAGCTGCAGCCGCATGCCGACGAAGTACTCGACGACGACCCAGGGCGCCATGAACACGAGCCCGAGCAGGCATACCATCGCCAGGAACTCGACGATGTCGAGCGTATCGTGCCGCATGCGCAGGAACACGGTATAGCCGCCCCACATCGCCATCGACGCGAGCGCGCAGAGGTCGCCTACGTTGAAGGAGGGCTGCAGGAGCTTTCCCTGCATGCCGATGAGCGCCACGCCGGTGAACGAGATCGCCACTCCGAGCCATTGGCGCGCGGCGATGCGCTCGCCCAGGAGCGGCGCCGCGAGCAGCAGGATGAAGATCGGCGCGGTCGAGAGGTACAGCGTCGCGCTGGTGGCGGTCGTGTAGTGCAGCCCGAGCCACTGCAGCGCGAGGTGCAGGCCGCCGCCGAAGAAGGCGAGCAGCCACAGCACCTGCCAGTCCCGGCGCGAGAGCGCAGGGAGCTTGGCCGCGAGCCCGCGCCAGGCGAAGGGCGCCAGCAGCGCCACGACGATGACCAGGCGCCCGGCGGTGGCGAGCCCGGGCGAGATGTCGTCGCGGACCGCGCGCGCCACGATCCAGTTGCCGGACCAGAGCAGCAGGGTGGCCAGCAGCACCAGCCAGGCGGTGAAACGCATCGTCGGGCGATTATCGCCTGCATGCTAGATTTGATGCGCATGCCTTTCGCCACCGCAGCGAACCATTCACTGGAGTACGAGTGGCTCGGCGCCGATGCGCCGGGACGGCCTGTGCTGGTGTTTCTGCACGAAGGCTTGGGGTCGATCCGCCAATGGCGCGACTTCCCCGCGCAGGTGGCGAAGGCGACCGGCTGCCGCGCGCTGGTCTACAGCCGCTACGGCTATGGCCAGTCCGACGTGCTGCAGGAGGAGAGGGCCGGCGTGCGCTTCATGCATCGCGAGGCGCTGGAAGCGCTGCCCGCGCTCCTGGCCGCGCTGCGCATCGACAACCCGGTGCTGGTCGGGCACTCCGATGGCGCCTCGATCGCGCTCATCTATGCGGGCAGCCCCGGGCACCCGGTGCGCGCCGTTGCGGTGATGGCCCCGCACGTTTTCGTGGAGCCGATTTGCGTGGAGAGCATCCGCAAGGCGGCCGAGGCCTTTGCCGGCACCGATCTCGCGCAGCGTCTGGGCAAGTACCACCGGGATCCGGCGAAGACCTTTCACTTGTGGGCGGACGCCTGGCTCGACCCGGAGTTCCTGCAATGGAACATCGAGGCGTACCTGCCGGGAGTTTCCTGCCCCGTGCTCGCCATCCAGGGCAAGGACGACGAGTACGGCACGATGGAGCAGCTCGCGCGCATCCGGCGCGGCGTGCGCGGCCCCTGCGAGCTGCTCGAGCTGCCAGCCTGCGGCCATGCGCCGTTCCGCGACCAACCGCAGGCGGCGCTGGAGGCGATTGCGAGATTCGTCCGTGAGCGCTGCGGCTGACGCGCTGCGCCAGGACGCGAAGGTCATCGCGCTGGTGGCGCTCGCGCACGGCCTGTCGCACTTCTACCAGATCGCCACAGCGGTCCTGTTTCCGCTGATCAAGGACGATCTGGGCGTCTCCTACACCGCGCTCGGCGGCACGGTCGCGCTCTACTACATCGTCTCCGGGATCTGCCAGACGCTTGCCGGCTTCGCCGTGGACCGGTACGGCGCGCGCCGCGTGCTGTTCACGGGCCTTGCGCTGGTGGTGGCGGGCGCGCTGCTTGCGGGACTCGCGCAGAACTTCCCGATGCTGGTCGTCGCCGCAGTGGTGGGCGGCCTCGGCAACAGCGTATTCCACCCGGTGGATTTCTCCATCCTGAACGCGCGCGTCGACAAGGCGCGCCTGGGCTACGCCTTCAGCTGGCACGGCATCGCCGGCTATCTCGGCTACGCCGCGGCGCCCGCCTACGGCATCGCCATGGCAAGCGCCTTCGGCTGGCGCGGCGCGCTGCTCGGTGCGGCGGCGATCGGTGCGGTGGTGGTCGTGCTGCTGGCGATGCAGGGGGCGACCTTGCAGGTGAAGCCGGCAAGAGCCCGGCACGAGGGCGCGGGCCTGGGCGCGGATCTGCGCGTGCTCGCGCAGGGGCCGGTGCTAATGTGCTTCGGCTACTTCGTGATGATCGGCATCGCCTTCATCGCCATCCAGACCTTCGGCGTCTCGGCGATGGTGTCGCTCTACGGCGTGAACGTGGCGCTCGCCTCCGCCGCGCTCACGGCCTATCTGATCGGCGGCGCGACGGGAATCTTCTGCGGCGGCTTCCTCGCAGTGCGCGCCTCGCGCCATGACCTGGTGGCGGTCGGCGGCATGGTGGCGAGCGCCATCCTGATGTTCACGCTCGCTGCCGCGTGGCTGCCGGCGGCGGCGCTGCCGCTGCTCATGGCCGCCGCGGGATTCTCGGGCGGCATCACGAACCCGTCGCGCGACCTGATCGTGCGCGCCTCGACGCCGCCGGGGGCCACGGGCAAGGTCTACGGCTTCGTGTATTCGGGCCTGGACGTCGGCTCGATGGTGACGCCGGTGATCTTCGGCTGGCTGCTCGACCGCGGCGAGCCCGCCGCGGTGTTCTACACCGTGGTCGCGGTGCTCGCCGTGTCGATTCTCACCGTGCTGCAGCTCCCGGGGCGCGCGGCGGCCAATGCCGCGCAAGCCCGGTAGCGGCGCGCGCGGCCTTCAGCCCAGGTAGTCGATCCCGCGGCGCTCGAGCAGGCGCAGCAGCGCCGGCCAGTCCTTGTGCGT
>DASTHP010000197.1:0-2032 GCA_035718125.1 Burkholderiales bacterium
CTGGCTGTAGCGCGCGCCGAGCTGCCCGAACATGTAGGTGCCCACCGTGTTGAACAGGCCGATCAGCGCGAGCGCGCTCGCGCCCACGCCCGGCGGCACGCCGCAGAGCTGCAGGTACGCGGGCAGGTGCGTGGTGATGAAAACGAGCTGGAAGCCGCAGGCGAAGAAGGCGAGCGTCATGAAGAGGAAGCCCCGATGCGCCATCGCCTCGCGCAGCGCTTCGCCCAGCGGCTGGGTCGCCTGCGCGGCCTGGCCCCCGCCCGCCCGCTCGGCGCCGAGCGTAATGGCGAGCCGCTTCATCGGCCACGCGAGGAGCGCCATCGACGCCGCGATCAAGGCAAAGGCCACGAGCGCCGCCTGCCAGCCGTAGGCGCCGATGAGCCACTGCCCCAGGGGCGCGAGCACCATGGTGCCCAAAGATCCCGCGGCCGCCACGATGCCCACGGTCTGGCTGCGCCGCTCGGGCGGCGTCGCGCGCGCGATCGTGCCGATCAGCACGCCGAAGCCCGTCCCCGCCGTACCGACCCCGGTGAGAAAGCCCGCCACTTCCAGCCCGCCCGGCAAGCCGCCGGAGAACACCATCAACGCAAGGCCCAGCGCATAGAGGAGCGCCGTGCCGATCAGCACCGGGCGTGCGCCGTGCTTGTCCGCGAGCGCGCCGACGAAGGGTTGCGAGAGACCCCAGACGATGTTCTGCAGCGCGAGCGAAAAGCCGAAGGTCGCCGCCGACACGCCGATGTCGAGCGTCATCGGCCGCATGAACAGCCCCAGGCTCTGGCGCAGGCCCATGCAGATCGAAATGATCACCCCGCTCAGGATGAGCAGGGCGAGCATGGCGCGGCGGTTGGCGGTGGGCATCGGAATAGGTGGGGCGGCCGGCAAAGGCGTGACTCTACCGCGCATCTTTCCATGCGGGGCGGGAATGGACATCGAGCGCACCCCTCATGGCTGCAGGGCCTCGGCACAATTGCTCGACGTCCGCGGCAAGAACGCGCACCCTCCCCCGATCATGGGAGATCCAGCGCGTGCCCCCACGTTTTTCTTGACTTTGGATTTCGCACGCATAAAATGCGCGCCCACTTGGAGTCGAACGTGAGAATAAATCTGCACATGAATAGCAACAGGCCAGCGGAGCGCCCGGCGCTCTGCGAGAGCACTGCGCGTGCGCCCCGTGCGGAGGAGGCCTTCTAGCGACCACGTCGCCAGAGGTCCCTCCGAGCCCGGGTGCGCCGCAAGGTCCCCGGGCTTTCTGTTTTGTGGCGAGGAGAACGACGGTGGTGGCGAAGGAGGAAGTGATGGAGAAGACCGTGCACCTGACCGGCCGCGAAGCCGAGGTGCTGCGCCTGATCGCGCGCGGCCGCAGCTACTCGCAGGTCGCCGCGCAGCTCGGCATGTCGGCCAACACGGTGGCGACGCACGTAAAGAACGCGTACCGCAAGCTCGAGGTCCATACCGCGGCCTCCGCCGTGATGCGCGCCATCGAGCTGCACCTGATCGAAGTCGGAGCCTGAAACGAAGAGGCGAACATGAACCAGGACATGGACCCGGAGCAGAGCCCCCTCCCGAGCTTCACCGGGGTCACGAAGGCGGTGTGGGATTTCGGCGAGTTCGTGCTGCGCAACCGCACCGCGCGCGCGCTCGAGCGCGGTATCACGCTCTTTCCCGTGTACCGCGAGTTGCGCTTCGCCGCGCGTGTCGAGATGCAAGTGCTGCTCGATGCGATCGCGCTCGACCCGGCCTGGCGCGCGGAGCGGCTCAACGCCGATGCCCTGCTCATCCTCGCCGACGGGCTCTACGTTGGGGCCTTCGCCACGCGCAAGGCCGACTACACCTCCTGCCTCTTCTACATCTACGCCGCGTCGATCGCGCGCGCCGAGGAGACCAGGGAACGGCTGCTCGCCAAGGCGGGCGCGGCGCGCATCACCGAGCCGATGTTCACCGTCGACTGGTACTTCGGCGGCATGATGGGCGGGACGGACGTCGCCTCGATCGAGGAGATCGCGAACGACGTGCTGCGCGACGGCGCGTACCC
>DASTHP010000198.1:0-5011 GCA_035718125.1 Burkholderiales bacterium
GCGCCGGCGGTGGCGGCCACCACCTCGCTCAGCCTCATCGCCGCGCTCGCGCTCGCCTTCGCGGGCGGGCTGATCCTCAACCTGATGCCTTGCGTGCTGCCGGTGCTCTCGATCAAGGTGCTTGGGTTCGCGCAGGGCCGCAGCGCGCAGGCGATGCGCATGCACGGGCTGCTCTATGGCGCGGGCGTGCTCGCCTCGTTCCTCGCGCTGGCGGGGCTGCTCATCGCACTGAAGGCCGCAGGCTCCGCGGTGGGCTGGGGCTTCCAGCTGCAATCGCCGGTGTTCGTCGGGCTGCTCGCGCTGCTCTTCCTCGCACTCGCGCTCAATCTTTCGGGGGCCTTCGAATTCCGCAGCCTGGTGCCCGCGGGTCTGGCCAACGCCACCGCCGCGCACCCGCATGCCGACGCCTTCCTCACCGGCGTGCTCGCGGTGGTGGTGGCCTCTCCTTGCACGGTGCCCTTCATGGGCGCGGCCCTGGGCTACGCCTTGACCGAGAGCGCGCTGGTGGCGCTCGCGGTGTTCGCGGCGCTCGGGCTTGGAATGGCGGTGCCTTACGTGCTGTTAGCGTTCGAGCCCCGATGGTTGCGACGCCTGCCCAAGCCCGGTCCCTGGATGGTGAGCCTCAAGCGCTGGCTCGCGCTGCCGCTCTACGCGACGGTGGGGTGGCTGGCGTGGGTGCTGAGCATCCAGGTGGGCCTTGCGGGAGCGCCGCCAGAGAAAGACCTCTGGCAGCCGTATTCGGAAGCGCGCGTTGCGGAGCTGGTCGCGCAGGGCAAGCCGGTGTTCGTGGATTTCACCGCCGCCTGGTGCGTGACCTGCCAGGTGAACAAGCAGCTCGTGCTCTCGCGTCCGGAGACCGAGCGTGCGTTCACCGAGCGGCGCGTCGTGCTGCTGCGCGCCGACTGGACGCGCCAGGACCCCGAGATCACGCGCGCGCTCGCCGCCCTCGGGCGCAACGGCGTGCCGGTGTATGTGCTCTACCGCCCGGGGCGGGAGCCGCGCCTCCTGCCCGAGATTCTCACGCGCGAGGCGGTGCAAGCCGCGCTCGCGGACCTGCCAACATGAAGGAGACCCCATGAAAGCCCTGCTCGCCGCCATCCTCTTCGCCGCCGGTCAGGCCCTGGCCGGCACCGTGGGCCAGCCCGCGCCCGACTTCACGCTCGCCGACCTCGCCGGCAAGCCGGTGAAGCTCTCCGACTTCCGCGGCCGCTACGTGGTGCTCGAGTGGGTGAACCCCGAGTGCCCGTACGTCGAGAAGCACTATGGCAGCGCCAACATGCAGGGACTGCAGAAGGAGCTCACGGCGAAGCAGGTGGTGTGGCTCGCCATCAATTCGACGCGCGAGGGCCACTACGAGTACTACCCGCCGCAGAAAATGGCGGGCTGGATGAAGCAGGTGGGCGGCGCGCCGAGCGCGACGCTGCTCGATCCCACGGGCAAGGTCGGCCGCGCCTACCAGGCGCGCACCACGCCGCACATGTATATCGTCGACCCCAAGGGCGTGCTGGTGTACGCCGGCGGCATCGACGACAAGCGCTCGACGCGCCAGGAAGACGTGAAGACGGCGAAGAACTACGTGCGCGTCGCGATGGGCGAAGCCCTCGCCGGCAAGTCCATCACCGCCGCCACCACTGCCCCCTACGGCTGCTCGATCAAGTACTGAAAATCGGGGTCAGGGCCCGATTTCTCAGCAAATCGCCCTTGGCGATTTGCGAAAGCGAAATCGGGCCCTGACCCCAATTTTCTTGGCGAGAGAAAATTCGGCCCTGACCCCGATTTTCAGGAGTTGACCTTTATCAGTCCGCTCCCCATCGCCTCCGCATAGAAGCGCTCGTCCGCGAGCGCGCGCTGCAGGACGAAGCCGGCGGCCGAGCGGCGCACCGCGAAGCGCAGGACGAGCGCAGCAAGGAACACCGCGGCGCCGATGAAGGTGCGTCCGAGCAGGGCGAGCGCGACGCCCGCCCCCATCACGGGCAGCAGCACGAACGGCAGCATGAGGCGCGCGGAGACCAGGTGCGCGGCGCCTTTCGCATCCACCGTCACGCGCAACTGCCCGCCGCGGTAGGCGGCAACGAACTCGGCGTGGGTCACTGGCGCGACTTCTGCCGGCGCCGCCACGCGAGCACCACGTAGCAGCGCCAGCCGAGCTGCACCGCCCAGTACCCGATGAAGGCGAGCGTGAGCCCGAGCGCCACCAGCCCCACGAACAGCGGCTTGCCCAGCGCCACCGTCCAGTCGAGCAGCCGCCCCATGGAATCGGCAAGGTGCGCCCAGTCCATCTCGAAGGGCGCGATCGTTGTCTCGACCTGGCCGCTGCCGAGCAGCAGGCTGCCGTAGCCGTAGGCCAGCAGGTAGAGCGGCACGATGGTGAAGGGATTGGTGTAGAGCGTCATCAGCAGCGCCACCGGCAGGTTGCGCCGCAGCGGGATCGCGAGGACGAGCGCGGTCAGCATCTGCAGCGGGCCGGGCACCAGCCCCGAGAACAGGCCGATCGCCACCGCGCCCGCCACCGAGTCGCGGTTGAGATGCCAGAGGTTCGGGTGATGCAAGAGGCGCCCGAACATCGCCACCCAGCGGTTGGCGCGGATGCTCTCGGCCGAGGGCAGGTACTTGCGGAACAGTTTGCGCGGCATCGGGTCATCCGGCGGGGAGCCGGCGCGTTGATTCTAGATGACTGGCGCTGCGCTCGCCTTTGCTGCAGGCGTGCTGCTCCTGCAGCAACAGGCCGCGCTGCCGCATGCGCTGTGGCTCCTGCTCCTGCCGGCATGCGCCCTGCTCGCGGCGTGGCGCAGGTTTCTGCTCGTACCCGCCGCGTTCGCCGTGGGCTTGCTCTGGGCGGCGGGCTTCGCGCACCTGCGCCTCGCCGACCGGCTCGCGACGGAGCTGGAGGGCAGGGACCTCGAAGTCGCAGGCGTCGTGGCGAGCCTTCCCGCGGCGATGGAGCGCGGCCTGCGCTTCGAGTTCGACCTCGAATCCGCACCGGCGGGCCTGCCGCGACGTGTCCTGCTCTCCTGGTACCGCAGTGCCTTTGCCGAGGAAGCGCCAGCGCCGCTCGCGCGCGCGGTGCACCCGGGGGAGCGCTGGCTCTTCACCGTGCGGTTGCGCCAGCCACACGGGCACCTCAACCCGCACGGCTTCGACTACGAGGCGTGGCTCACCGAGCGCGGCATCGGCGCCACCGGCTACGTGCGCAACCGCGGCGTGCAGCGCCTGCTCGGGCGCCGCGACAGCCTTGCCGACCGCATCGAGAGCGCGCGCGAGGCGGTGCGCGATCGCTTCCAGCGCGTGCTCGGCGAGACGCCCTCCGCGGGCATCCTCGCCGCGCTGGCGGTCGGCGAGCAGCGCGCCATCGCCAACGAGGAGTGGCGCCTCTTCAGCCGAACCGGCGTCACTCACCTGATGAGCATCTCGGGCCTGCACGTGACGCTCGTCTCGGGGCTCTGCGCGTGGCTGGTCTCGGCCCTTTGGCGGCGCGTGCCGCGGCTCGCGCTGGCGCTGCCCGCGCGCAAGGCCGGCGCCCTTGCCGCGATCGCGGCAGCGCTCGCGTACACGCTGCTCGCGGGCTTCGCGGTGCCCGCGCAGCGCACGTTCTACATGGTGACAGTGGTCGCGCTTGCACTGTGGTCGGGACGCATCGCCTCGCCCGCGCGCACCCTGGCGCTGGCGCTCGCCGTCGTGACCGCTCTGGATCCCTGGGCGGTGCTGCAAGCAGGCTTCTGGCTCTCCTTCGGCGCGGTGGCGCTCATCTTCTATGTCTCGGCGGGCTGGACCGGGCGCGAGGCGCGCGCGCTGCAGTGGCTGCGCGTGCAGTGGGCGATCACGGCAGGCCTGGCGCCCGCCGCGCTGTTCCTCTTCGCGCAGGTCTCGGTAGTCGGGCCACTCGCCAACGCGCTCGCGATTCCGCTCGTCTCCGCCGTCATAACGCCCCTCGCACTGGTCGCGGCGGTCCTGCCGGCGGATGCGCTGCTGCATCTCGCCGAGTGGCTGACGCAATGGCTGCTCGAATACCTGGACTGGTGCGCGCAGCTGCCCGCGGCGGCCTGGCAGCAGCACGCGCCGCCGCTGTGGGCGACGCTGCTCGCGCTTGCGGGCGTCGCCTGGCTCCTGTTGCCGCGCGGTTTTCCGTGGCGCACGCTCGGCATTGCGTTGATGGCGCCGGCATTCGCGCTGCCTGCGGCCGCGCCCGCGCCGGGCGAGGCCTGGATCACCACGCTCGACGTAGGTCAGGGACTCGCTGTGGTTGTGCGCACTGCGAACCGCGCGCTGCTCTATGACACAGGACCAGCGTACGGCGCAGACGCCGACAGCGGCGAGCGCATCGTCGCGCCTTACCTGCGCGCAACGGGCGTCGCACAACTCGATGCGCTGGTGCTCACGCACAACGACACCGATCACACCGGCGGCGCCTGGAGCGTGCTGGCCGCGATGCAAGTAGACCGCGTGCTGCATTCGCTGCCGTCCTCGCATACTGCGCTGGCGCTCGCCGCGGAAACGCAGCGCTGCGCGCGCGGCATGGCCTGGCAGTGGGATGGCGTGCGCTTCGAGATGCTGCACCCGGCGCCAGCGAGCGGCGCGCGACGCAGAAACGACGAGAGCTGCGTCTTGCGCGTCACGACGGCTGGCGGCGCGATGCTCCTGACGGGGGACATCGAGCGCGGCGCGGAGATGGAGCTGGCGCGCTCGGGGCTCGCGCACGCCGACGTGCTGCTCGTGCCACATCACGGCAGCCGCACGTCCTCCAGCGTGGAGTTTCTCGCCGCAGTGCGGCCCCGGCACGCGATCACCCCGGTCGGCTACCGCAGCCGCTTTGGCCATCCACACCCGGAGGTGCTCGCCCGCTACGCGGCGGCAGGACTCGTTCCGCTGCGCACCGACCGCGATGGCGCAGTGACGGTGCGGCTTTCCCCAGGCGCGCCGGCCCTGGAGATCGAGCGCGGCCGCCGCGCGCGCTACTGGCACGTCCCGCCCCGCCCGGCGTAGACTGCCCGGGCGGGATTCTCCCGCTCATGCT
>DASTHP010000199.1:0-3976 GCA_035718125.1 Burkholderiales bacterium
CTGCAGCGTACCCCAGGCGCGCAAGGCGAGTTGCGGTCGCCCATGCGCGCTGGTGCCTCCGCGCACCTCGTACTCAATCGTTCCCGAATCGTCGTGCAACAGGTCGCGCAATCGGGGAAATACGCGCACCGGCCAAGCCCCGTGCAGCTTGGCCCCGGCCGCCGCAAACTTGAAGCCGTCGATCAGGGGAAACTGCGCCGGCTGCTGCGGCATGAAGGCGCGGATGATATCATTCGCGAAAAACCGTGTCAAAACAAAGCCATGCTTGAGTCCCGGCCATTGGTGCTCGCCTCCGCCTCGCGCTATCGCAAGGAGCTGCTCGGACGGCTCGGGCTCCCCTTCGAATGCACCGATCCCGCAGTCGACGAGCACGCGCTTGCGGGCGAAGCGCCCGCCGCCACTGCGGTGAGGCTTGCCGAGGCGAAGGCGCGGACCGCGGCCGTGCGATATCCGCGCGCCTTGATCATCGGCTCGGACCAGGTCGCCTCCTGCGGTGGCGCGGTCCTCGACAAGCCCGGCACGCACGCCAATGCGGTCAGGCAGCTGACCCTGATGAGCGGACGCATCGCGAGCTTCGACACCGCGGTGGCGCTGTGCGATGCGCCGCGCGGCACGATGCACTCCGTGGTCGTCCCCTGCCGGGTGCATTTCCGGCAGTTGAGCGCGGCGCAGATCGAGGACTACCTCCAGCGCGAGCAGCCTTACGACTGCGCCGGCAGCGCGAAAGCAGAAGGCCTTGGCATTGCGCTCATCGCGCGCATCGAGTGCGACGATCCCACCGCGCTGATCGGCCTGCCGCTGATCGCGCTCACCGAGCTGCTGCAGCGGGCCGGCGTGACCGTGCTGCGGGGATGACGGCCGCGCTCTATCTCATCCCGGCGCCCCTCGGCGGGCCCGCCGCCGTCGGCGTGCCAGCAGCAACGATGGAGGCGGTCCGACCGCTCCGGGATTTCGCCGTCGAAAATGCCAAGAGCGCGCGCGCCTACCTCGCGACGCTGGGCATGCCATGCGCGATTCGCGAGCTCAACATCCGCGAGATCGGCGCGGATGCGGCACCGCTGCTGGCACCGCTGCGCGCGGGACGCTCGCTCGGCGTGATCTCTGAAGCCGGCTGCCCGGCGGTGGCGGATCCCGGCGCCGACCTGGTCGCCGCCGCGCACCGTGAAGGTTTCCGGGTCATCCCGCTGGTCGGCGCCTCGGCCATCCTGCTCGCCCTGATGGCCTCAGGCCTCGAAGGGCAGCGGTTCGCGTTCTGCGGCTACTTGCCGCGCGACAGGCGCGAGCGCGCCGAGCGCATCCGCGCTCTCGAGCGGCGCTCGCATGCCGAGCGTGAAACGCAGATCTTCATCGAGACGCCCTACCGCAGCGACGCCCTGCTGGAGGCGCTGCTGGAATCCTGCGAAGCCGGCACGCGGCTGTGCGTCGCCGCCGACCTCACCTTGCCCACCGAAGCGATCGCGACCCGCACCATTGCGCAGTGGCGGCAGGCGCGCACCGCGATCGGCCGGCGACCCGCCGTGTTCCTGCTGCTCGCGTAGCCGCCAGCCGGTCGCCTCGCGCCCTCCCGCTAGCGCAGCTGCGGCGCCTGGCGGATCGCCAGCTCCAGAATGGCATTCGCCGCGCCGGCGCCGAAACGGCGCGCGAATTTCTCCGCGAGATTCTCTTTCTGCGTGTAGTCGACGATGTTCTCCGCCTTGATGACCTCGCGCGCCACGTAGTCGAGGCTGCCGTAGGCATCGGCGAGCCCAAGATCGAGGCTCTTCTGGCCCGTCCAGATGAGCCCCGTGAACATGTCCGGCGTTTCCTTCAGGCGCTTGCCGCGGCCCTCGCGCACCACGGCAATGAACTGCTGGTGGATGTCTTCGAGCAGCGTCTGCGCGTGCTGCTTCTGGCGCTCGTCGACCGGCAGGAACGGATCGAGGAAGCCCTTGTTCTCGCCCGCGGTGAGCAGGCGGCGCTCGACGCCGAGCTTCTCCATCAGCCCGGTGACGCCGAAACCGTCCATGCGCACGCCGATGGAACCGACGATGCTCGACTTGCTGACGAAGATGCGATCGGCGCCCGCCGCCACATAGTAGCCGCCCGAGGCGCACAGGTCCTCGACCACCGCGTAGAGCGGGATCGTCGGATGGATCTTGCGCAGCCTGCGCATCTCCTCGTAGATGTTCTGCGCCTGGACCGGGCTGCCGCCGGGGCTGTTGATGCGCACCACGACGCCCTGCGTGTTCTTGTCCTTGAACGCGGCCTGCAGGGCGCCCGTGACCCGTTCCGCGCTGGCGTCCGTGCCGGGCGAGATGATGCCGCTCACTTCCACCAGGGCCGTGTGCTTGCCGGAGACTTCGCCGCCGCCGCGCCAGTCGATCGCCAGCAGGATGATGACCGTGATGTAGGCGAAGGTCAGCAGCTTGAAGAAGATGCCCCAGAGCCGCGCGCGGCGCTGCTCCTTGAGCGCCGCGGTCGCCAGCTTCTCGATCAGTCCGCGCTCCCAATGCCCGCCGTTGTCAGTCATCTGCGACTCCCAAGTAGTAGACCTGCCCTTCGCGCTCTTCGATCCGCAGGGAAACCAGCGGCGCCTTGCCGCAGGGGCCGCCCAGGCAGCGACCGCTGTCGGCTGCGTACATCGCGCCGTGCGTCGAGCATATCAAATCGCGTCCCGTCGAATCGAAGAACTCTCCCGCGCGCCAGTCGAGTTCCATGGCCACGTGCGCGCAGCGGTTCAGATAGCCGCGCACGCGCCCCTGGAAGCGCACGACGAACGCGGGCGCCTGCTCGCCGAAATACTCCACGTCGAAGCGCACTCCGGTCCCCGCCTCGCGCAGCGCGCCGGAGGCGCAGATCAGCCGTGCGTCGTCAGCCACGCACGCAGCTCGGCGATGCTCGCCACGCAGGCGCGCGGCGTAAAGGCGCGCAGCGCGTCTCCCGCGTGCGCGCCGTAGCTCACGGCCACCGCGTCCACGCCGGCGCCGCGCGCCATCTCCAGGTCGTGCGAGGTGTCGCCGACCATCAGCGCGCCCCCTGGCGCCGACTCGAGCTCCTCCAGGAGCTCCAGCAGCATCGCGGGGTCGGGCTTTGGCGTTGTCTCATCCGCGCAGCGCGAGGCGGCGAAGTACCGCGCGAGGTCGGTGGCCGCCAACGCCTGGTCCAGGCCGCGGCGGCTCTTGCCCGTCGCCACCGCCAGCAGACGCCCGCTCGCGCGCAGCTCCTCCAGCAGCTCGCGCACGCCCGGGAACAACTCCATGCGCTCCTGCTCCACCGCGAAGTGTCGCCGGTACGCATCGACGAACTCCGCGTAGCGGTGCTCGGGCAGGGTCGGCACCGCGCCGCGCAGGGAATCGCGCAACCCGAGCCCGATCACGTGGCTGGCCACCTCACGCGCGGGCACCGGCACGCCCAGGTCGCGCGCCGCATTGCGGATCGACTCGGCGATGCCCGCCGTCGAATCCATGAGCGTGCCGTCCCAGTCAAAGACGACCAGCTGGTAGCGCAAGGTGCGCCTCTGCATAGCGCCGCAAGTCCGGCGGCAGCGGCGCGTCGAGCGCCAGGGGCTCGCCGCTCACTGGATGGGTGAAGCTCAGCCGGCGCGCATGCAGCATCAGGCGCTTCACGCCCTCCTTGGCCAGCGCGCGGTTGAGCTCGAAATCGCCGTACTTGTCATCGCCCAGCACCGGGTGGCCGGCGTGCGCGAGGTGCACGCGGATCTGGTGCGTGCGGCCAGTGAGGAGCTCGAGCTCGAGCAGACTGCACGCGTCGCTGATGGCGATCGCCCGTACCCGCGTAACCGCCGTCTGGCCGGCATCGTGCACCGCCACCCGCCGCTCTCCGCCTGCGGTGACGAACTTGTGCAGGGGTGCCCGGATCTCGCGCGCGCCGCCGCTCCACCTTCCCTGGACCAGCGCCGCGTACAGCTTGCGCACCAAGCCTTCGCGCAGCATGCGGTGCAGTTCGACCAGCGCGCTGCGCTTCTTGGCGACGATCA
>DASTHP010000200.1:0-6741 GCA_035718125.1 Burkholderiales bacterium
GGACCGGCACGAGCGCGACTTCGTCATCCAGCCGACCTCCGAGGAAGTGATCACCGATCTGGCGCGCGCCGAGCTGAAGAGCTACCGCCAGCTGCCGGTGCACTTCTACCAGATCCAGACCAAGTTCCGCGACGAGCGCCGCCCGCGCTTCGGCGTGATGCGCGGGCGCGAGTTCGTCATGAAGGACGGCTACTCCTTCCACGTCGATTACGCGGACCTCGAGCGCGAGTACCGCGTGATGCACGACACCTACACGCGCATCTTCACGCGCCTGGGGCTCAAGTTCCGCGCGGTGGCGGCCGACACCGGCGCCATCGGCGGCACCGGCTCGCACGAGTTCCAGGTGCTCGCGGCATCGGGCGAGGACGCGATCGCCTGGTGCCCGGATTCCGATTACGCCGCCAACGTCGAGCTGGCGGAAGCGCTTGCGCCGCGCGCGGCGCGCCCTGCGCCGGCCGAGGCAATGCGCAAGGTTCCCACGCCCGGCAAGACGCGCTGCGAGGACGTCGCCGCCTTGCTCAAGCTGCCCTTGGAGCGCACGGTGAAGGCGATCGCCGTCCTGCACGACGAGGACTTCCACCTGCTGCTCGTGCGCGGCGACCATGAGCTGAACGAGGTGAAGGCGCAGAAGGCGATTGGCGCGTTCCGTTTCGCTACGGAAACCGAGATCCGGGACGCGCTGGGAGGTCCGGCGGGTTATATCGGGCCGCCGCCCGCGGGGAACGCCCCGGGCGGCGCGCGCGCGCGCGTGGTCGCCGACCGCACGGTGGCGGCAATGGGCGACTTCGTCTGCGGCGCCAACGAGAAAGACCAGCACCTCGCCGGAGTCAACTGGGGGCGCGATCTGCCGGAACCATCTCTGGTCGCGGACATCAGAAACGTCATGGAAGGCGATCCCAGTCCGGACGGCAAGGGCACGCTGCGCATCCAGCGCGGCATCGAAGTGGGGCACATCTTCCAGCTGCGTACCAAGTACTCCGAGGCGCTGAAGGCCACGGTGCTGGACGACAAGGGCGCCGCCCGGCCGATGGAAATGGGTTGCTACGGCATCGGGGTGACGCGAGTCGTGGCGGCCGCCATCGAGCAGGGCCACGACGAGCGCGGCATCGTGCTGCCTGCGCCGATGGCGCCCTTCGCCGCCTGCCTGGTGCCGATTGCCTACGCCAAGAGCGAGCAGGTGCGCGCGGCCGCGGACCGGCTGTACGCGGAGTTGCGCGAGGCCGGCGTCGACCTGCTGCTCGACGACCGGGACGAGCGCCCTGGCGTCCTGTTCGCGGACATGGACCTGGTGGGGATCCCGCATCGCATCGTGCTCTCGGAACGCGGCCTGGCCGCGGGCGAGGCGGAGTACAAGTCGCGCCTCGCCGCGCAGCCGCAGGCCGTGCCGCTCGCGCAGATCGCCGCCTTCCTCAAGGAACGCCTGGCCGCGGCATGAGGCGCGCCGGCACCCCTGCCGCGCTGCTCGCCGCCTCGCTGCTGCTTCCCTGCCTCGCCCACGGCGGCGCGCAGATCTACGAGCCGCTCGCCGAATCCGTGCGCGGCAAGCTCTCGGCCGCGATTGCCGACCGCTCGGTCCCGGAGCTGGCGTTCCGCGACCGCGAGGACGGCCACAGATGGATCTTCGAGATGTCGCGGCGCCTCGAGCGGCGCATCGCCGACCGCAAGCAGCGCATCGAGCTGCTGCGCACCGTGCATTTCGAGGCGCTGCGTGCGGGCCTCGACCCCCAACTGGTGCTTGGCGTGATCGAGGTGGAAAGCGGATTCCGCAAGTACGCCGTGTCGCGGGCGGGGGCGCGCGGCTACATGCAGGTCATGCCGTTCTGGGTGAAGGTCGTCGGCAACCGCGGCGACAACCTGTTCCACCTGCGCACCAATCTGCGCTACGGCTGCGTGATCCTGCGGCACTACCTCGACATGGAGAAGGGCGACTATTTCCGCGCGCTCGGCCGCTACAACGGCAGCCTCGGCAGCCCGGAATACCCGCGCGCGGTGCTGGTTGCGTGGAAAGTGCGCTGGGGCTATCAAGGCGCCACCAGCTAAGGTGATGCGCGCGCTGCTCGCCGACCCCCGACTGCGCCGCTGGTTCCACGGCGATGCGCCGCCCGAGCGCGGCACGGTGGTGCTCGGGCACCGGCGCGTCTACATCATGCCGACGCGCGCGGGCTGGCTCTTCGGGGCGACCGTCGGCATCCTGCTGATCGGCTCGATCAACTACGCGCTGCAGCTCGGCTTCGCGCTCACCTTCCTCCTGGCCGGCATGGGCCTCGCCGGGATGGTGCACACCACGCGCAACCTGGCGCGGCTGGCGGTGAGCGCCGGTCGCGCCGAGCCGGTATTCGCCGGGGAGCGCGCGCAGTTCCACCTGCACGTGGACAACCGCTCGCCGTTCGACCGGCCCGCCCTGCTCGTGCACCACCTCGAGAGCAAGGCGCAGCAGGTGCTGGACCTGCCCGCGCTCGCCGCGCGCGTGGCAGTGCTGCCGGTGCCGGCCGCAAGGCGCGGGTGGCTGCGCCTGACGCGCGTGATGCTGGAGACGCGCTTCCCGCTCGGCTTGTTCCGCGCGTGGAGCTACGTGGAGCTCGAGGCCCGCTGCCTGGTCTATCCGCATCCCGAGCGCAGCCCGCTGCCCGCGCCCGCGCCGGACGCGGCGGCAGGCGCGGCGCGCGCCCAGGCGCAGGGCAGCGACGATTTCAGCGGCCTGCGCGGCTATCAGCCTTCGGACTCGCCGCGGCACGTTGCCTGGAAGGCGGCCGCGCGCGCGGAAAACATGCTGACCAAGCAGTTCAGCGGCGCGGCCGGATCGGAGTTGTGGCTCGACTGGTCTCTCGTTGCCGCCCTGCCGGCCGACGAACTGCGGCTCTCGCGCCTGTGCGGCTGGGTGCTGCAGGCCGAGCAGGCTGGCGCCCGCTACGGCCTGCGGCTTCCCGGCATCGAGATCGCACCTGGCCGCGGCGACGCGCATCGTTCCGCCTGCCTGCAGGCGCTTGCCCTGCACGGAAACGCATGACCCAAGCGCATCCGCTCGCACCCGAGATGCGCGCGCTCGCGCCGCGAGATCTTGCCAGCCTGATTCTCTCGCTGCTGCTGGTCGTGGCGCCGCATGCGCTGCGCATGCCCTGGTGGTTGTCGCTGCTGCTCGCGGGACTGTACGCCTGGCGCGCGCGGATCGCGTTTGCCCGCGGCTCCCTGCCCTCGCGCTGGCTGCTGCTCGCGGTGGCGGTGCTGGCGATCGGCGCCGTCTTCGCCGAGTACCGCACGCTCTTCGGCCGCACCCCGGGCATCGTGCTGCTGGCGATGTTCTCGGGCTTGAAGCTGCTCGAGACGCGCAGCCATCGCGACGCCACCGTGGTGGCGTTCCTCTGCTACTTTCTGATCATGACCAACCTGCTCTACTCGCAGAGCATCCCGGTCGCGGCGCTGATGGGCGCCGCCCTGCTCGCGGTGACCTGCACGCTGGTCGGCTTCGCTGCGCCTCAGCGCGCGCTGCGCGCCAACCTGCGCACCGCCGGCCTCTTGCTCGCGCATGCCGCGCCGGCGGCGCTGGTGCTGTTCCTGCTGTTTCCTCGCGTGCAGGGCCCTCTCTGGAGCCTCCCGCAGGATGCGTACGCGGGGATCACGGGACTCACCGACACCATGTCGCCAGGCAACCTGTCGCAGCTCGCCCAATCGGACGCCGTCGCCTTCCGCGCCGAGTTCATCGGCGAGCCGCCCGCGCCACGCCAGCGCTACTGGCGCGGGCCGGTGCTGTGGGACTTCGACGGGCGCACCTGGCGAATGGGACAGGGCTGGCTGCGCGCCTTTGACGCGCCGCGCGGCGAAGGCCGCTTCGAGTACGAGGTGACGCTCGAGCCGCACAATCGCACCTGGCTGTTTGCGCTCGAGACGGCGGCCGGCCTGCCGGCGCGCGCCCGCATGACCCACGACGGCATGCTGGTCGCGCCCGCACCGGTGCGCAGCCGGATGCGCTACGCGCTGGAGTCCGTCGCCGAGCCGCTCGACCCGATTGTGGACAACCGCACCATGCTGCCGCGCGCGCTCGCCCTGCCCGAGGGCTACAACCCGCGCGCACGTGCGCTGGCCGAGCAATGGCGCAGCGAGTCGCCGGACGACATGCAGGTCCTGTTGCGCGCCATCGAGCACTTCCGCAGCGGGCGGCTCGCCTACACGCTGGAGCCGCCGCTGCTCGGGCGCGACTCGGTCGACGAGTTCCTGTTCGAGGCGCGCGCCGGGTTCTGCGAGCACTTCTCCTCGGCGTTCGTCTTCCTGCTGCGCGCCGCCGGCGTGCCCGCGCGCGTGGTCACCGGCTACCAAGGCGGCGAGGTGAACCAGGTGGATCGCATCATCACGGTGCGCCAGTCCGACGCCCACGCCTGGGCCGAGGCGTACCTTCCGGGACGCGGATGGGTGCGCCTGGACCCGACCGCCGCGGCGATTCCGGGTCGCGTCGAATCGGGCCTGGCGCGCGCCGTGGGCGCCGGCGAGCCGGTGCCGCTGCTGATGCGCCCGCAGCTCGAGTGGCTGCGCGCGGCGCGCCACAATTGGGAGGCGCTCGCGCATCGCTGGAACCTGATGGTGCTGGGCTACAACCAGGAGCGCCAACGCGAGCTGATGGGCAGGCTCGGCATGCGCGACGCCGACTGGCGCGGCCTCACTGCGGCGATGGCCTCGATCCTCGGCTTCATCACCCTGCTGCTGCTCGCCTGGTCGCTGCGCCGGCTGGCGCGGCCCGATCGCGTGCAGCGCGCGTGGCAGGCGTTCGGCCGCAAGCTGGGCGCGCGCGGCGTGGCGCGCGAACCGCAGGAGGGGCCGCGCGACTTCGCGCAGCGCGCCTCGCAGCGGCTGCCCGGCGCCGCCGCGGCGATCCTCGCCATCGCCAGCCTGTACATCGGCGCGCGCTATGGCCGCGCCGCCACGCCGGCGCAGGTGGCGGAACTGGAGCAGCGCGTGCGCACGCTGCGGCTGGCATGAACAGCCTGCGCGCCGCGCTGTTGGCACTGCTCGCGGTCGCAGCGGCCGTGGCGCACTCGCAGGAGCCGACGTTCGCCGGGCGGCCCGAGGTGCAGGCGTTCATTCGCGACCTCGTCGCGCGCCACGCCTTCGAGGAAGGCGAGTTGCAGACCGTGTTTTCGCGCGCGCGGCGCGAAGACGGTGTGCTCACCGCAATGCGCACCCAGCCCGAGCTGCTGGCGCGGTCCTGGGAAACCTACCGCGCCACCTTCGTCAACGAGCGCCTGGTGAAGAACGGCACGGCGTTCTGGCAGGAGCACCGCCGCGCGCTCGAGCGCGCGCGCCGCGCCTACGGCGTGCCCGAGGAAATCATCGTCGCCATCATCGGCGTGGAGACCTTCTACGGCCGCAACACGGGGCGCTGGCGCGTCATCGACGCGCTGGCCACGCTCGCCTTCGACTACCCGCCGCGATCGGGCTACTTCCGCGGCGAGCTGGAGAACTTCCTGCTGTTCGCGCGCGACCTCAATTTCGACGTCTTCGACGTCAAGGGCTCCTACGCGGGGGCCATCGGCATTCCCCAGTTCATGCCCACCAGCTACCTGCGCTACGCGGTGGACTTCAACGGCGACGGCGTCGCCGACCTGCGCGGCAACGCTGCCGACGCCATCGGCAGCGTCGGCAACTTCCTCAAGCAGCACGGCTGGCGCCCGGGCGAGCCCGTGCAGCGGAGCGCGCGCGTGAGCGGCGAGGGCTTTCGCGACTACGCCGACGGCAATCCGCTGCCGCGCCACACGCTCGAGGAACTGAAGCTGGCCGGGGTCGCGCCGCGCGGCGCGCCGCTGCCCGCCGGCGCGCGCGCTTCGTTGCTGGAGCTGAACTCGCCGGAGCGTCCCGCGGAGTACCGGCTGGGCCTGCAGAACCTCTACGTGCTCACGCGCTACAACCGCAGCCTGTTCTACGCGCTGACAGTCGCCGATCTCGCCGACGCGCTGCGCGCCGCGCGCGCGCGCACCGCCGCCCGCTAGAACTCAGCCGGGACGCGCGCCCGGCAGGTAGCGCATCGGATCCACCGGCTTGCCGGCCTTGCGGATCTCGAAATGCAGCTTGGGGCGATCGGCGTCGGTATCGCCCAGCTCGGCGATGCGCTGGCCGCGCGAGACGGACTGGCCTTCCTTCACCAGGATCTGCCGGTTGTGCGCGTAGACGCTGCTGAAGCCGCCTTCGTGGCGGATCACGATCAGCTTGCCGAAGCCGCGGATGCCGGTGCCCGTGTACAGCACCTGCCCGGCGGCCGCCGCGACCACCGGGTCGCCGGCCTTGCCGCCGATGTCCAGTCCCTTGTTGTTCGGCTCCGAGAAACCGGCGAGCAGCGCACCCTTGGCCGGCCACGTGAACTCGAGGGACGCGGCGTCCGGGTCGCGGTCGATCGACGCCGTCTTCGCCGGATCCGGCTTGGCCGCCGATGCCGCCGCACCTGCCGCGGCTGGCTTCGTCGCGGCGGCGGCCGCACCCGCCGTGCTCGTTGCGGCCGCAGCGGTCGCGCCGGCCGTTGACGTGGCGGCCGCCGCGGTCATCGCCGCAGTGTTGGCGGTCGTCGCCGTGCCCGCGGCCGCAACCGCCATCGTCGACGCGGCGGCATCGCCCTGGCGCAGCAGCGCGAGGTTCTGGTCCGAGTACGGCAGGCGCAAAGCCATGGGCGAGGTCTTGGTGCCGCCCTCCGCCGCTCCCTGCGGCACCGTGCCGGTGCCCTCGAGCGGCCGGGCGACGAGCGGGCCGCTGGTGCGCGCAGCG
>DASTHP010000201.1:0-6328 GCA_035718125.1 Burkholderiales bacterium
CGATCCTGGAGAGCTTCCTGCTGCTGCAGCAGCACCAGGACCTGCGCGGCATGAGCGCGCCCACCTTGCGCGCGCTCTGGCGCGCGCGCGTGCACGTGAATGCGCGCCTGCGCCGCGACCCCGTGGCGCGGCTCCTGTTCCTGCAGATGCTGCAGCAGCCGCGCGGCATCGTGCACGAGTTCCGGCGCATGAACCAGTACGACGTGCTCGGACGCTACCTGCCGGAGTTCGGCCGCATCGTCGGCCAGATGCAGCACGACCTGTTCCACGTGTACACCGTGGACCAGCACATCCTGATGGTGCTGCGCAACCTGCGCCGCTTCACCATGGCGGAGTTCGCGCACGAGTTCCCCCTGTGCAGCGAGCTGATCAGCGGCTTCGAGCGGCGCTGGCTGCTGTACGTGGCCGCGCTCTACCATGACATCGCCAAGGGGCGCGGCGGCGACCATTCCGAGCTCGGCATGCACGACGCGCGCGCCTTCGCCCGGCGCCACGGCCTGGCGCGCGAGGATGCCGACCTGGTGGCATTTCTCGTCGAGCACCACCTGAGCATGTCGGGCACCGCGCAGAAGGAGGACGTGCACGACCCCGAGGTGGTGCAGGCCTTCGCGCGCAAAGTCGGCAGCGAGCGGCGCCTGATCGCGCTCTACCTCCTCACGGTCGCGGACATCCGCGGCACCAGTCCCAAGGTGTGGAACGCCTGGAAGGCGAAGCTGCTGGAAGACCTGTTCCGCGCCGCCCGCCGCGAGTTGACCGGCCAGACCCAGGGCGTCGACGCCGCGCTCGCGGAGAAGCAGGCCGAGGCGGTGCGCCTGCTCAGGCTCTACGCGCTCTCGGAAACGGTGCAGGCGCGCCTGTGGGCGCAGCTCGACACGACCTACTTCCTGCGCCACGACGCCCAGGAGATCGCCTGGCAGACGCGCCACCTGCACTACCGTGTGGATTCCCCGGTGCCCGTGGTGAAGGCGCGCCTCGCGCCGATCGGCGAAGGCGTGCAGGTGATGATCTACACCCCGGACCGCGAGGCGCTGTTCGCGCGCATCTGCGGCTACTTCGAGCGCGCCGGCTTCAACATCGTGGAGGCGAAAATCCACACCACGCGCCACGGCTACGCGCTGGACACGTTCCTCGTCATGGGCCAGGGCCCGGGCGCCCACTACCGCGATCTGCTCGCGCTGATCGAGACGCAGTTGCAGGAAGAATTGCAGTCGCGCGCGCCGCTGCCGCCGCCGCGCGGCGGACGGCTCTCGCGCCGCGTGCGCCACTTCCCGATTTCGCCGGTGGTCGACCTGCGCCCGGACGAACGCGGCACCTACCAGGTGCTGTCCATCGTCGCCGCCGACCGGCCGGGCCTGCTCTACGGCGTGGCGCGCGCGCTTGCCCTGCACCAGGTGAAGCTGCACACGGCGAAGATCAACACCCTCGGCGACCGGGCGGAGGACGTGTTCCTCGTGTCGGGCGAAGCGCTCGCCAACCAGAAGGAAGCGCTGCAGCTGGAGCAGGAGCTGCTCAAGGAGCTCCAGGTGAGATAGGGTCCGCCACTCGCGGGCGGTGGCAGGGGCTGCAAGGGGTGCGGGGGACGCAAGTGGCGTCGCAGCGTCCCCTGCGCCTAATCTTCCGGCGGCAGGTCCTGGCCGGGGAACAGCTCCTCGATGAAACCGAACTTGCGCATGTCGCGGATGCGCATCGGATACAGGATGCCATCGAGATGGTCGCACTCGTGCTGCACCACGCGCGCGTGGAAGCCCTCCACCACGCGCTCGAAGCGCCGCCCCCGTTCATCGCATCCCGCATAGCGTAGGCGCCGAAAGCGCGGCACCGCGCCGCGCATGCCGGGCACCGACAGGCAGCCTTCCCAGTCCTCCTCCAGCTCCGCACCGAGCGGCTCGAGCTCGGGATTGATCAGCACCGTGTCCGGGACTTCTTCGACCTGCGGATAGCGCGGATTGGACTTCACGCCGAAGATCACCACGCGCAGGCCGACGCCGATCTGCGGCGCCGCAAGGCCGGCGCCGTTCAGGTAAGCCATGGTGTCGCGCATGTCGGCCAGCAGAGCCGCCAGCTCGGGGGTGTCGAAGCGCATCACTGGCGCGGACTTCTCGAGGAGGCGCGGATCGCCCATGCGCAGCACCTCGCGGATCATGCAGCCACCAGCTGCTCGATGACGCGCCGCACGCGCCCCATCGCCTCCGCCAGCACCGCCTCGATGCGCTCCATCGGCACCGCGTGCGCGCTCTCGCCGCGGCCGGCGGCGAAGTTCGCGCAGACGGCGATCGCCGCGTACTCCAGGCCGAGCTCGCGCGCCAGCGCCGCTTCCGGCATCCCCGTCATGCCGACGACGTCGGCGCCGTCGCGCTCCAGCCGGTTGATCTCCGCCGCCGTTTCGAGCCGCGGCCCCTGTGTGGCAGCATAGGTGCCGCGCTCGAAGACGCGCTCGCCGCAGGCGCGTGCCGCCGCGAGAATGCGCGCGCGCAGCGACGCGGAATAAGGTTCGGTGAAGTCGATGTGCGTAACTGCGCTCGCGGCGCCCTCGTAGAACGTCGAGCGGCGGCCCCAGGTGTAGTCGATGATCTGGTCGGGCACCAGCAGGCTCCCCGGCACGAGATCCAGGCGGATGCCCCCGACCGAGGCGACCGATACCACGCCCTCGACACCCTCTTCCTTCAGCGCCCACACGTTGGCGCGGTAGTTGACCTCGTGAGGCGCAATCGTGTGGCCGTAGCCGTGCCGCGCGAGAAACACCGCCTCGCGGCCGCGAATGCGGCCGAAGGTGAGCGCCCCGGAAGGTTCGCCGTAGGGCGTGCGCACCACCTTGCGATGCGTGTCCGCCATGCTGGAGAGTTGCGTGAGCCCGCTGCCGCCAATGATCGCCAGCATCAGTGCCCCCGGATGGCGCGGATCTCGGGCAGGTTGCGCCAATAGCCCTTGGCGTCCATGCCGCAGCCGAACACGAAGCGGTCCGGAATGCGCAAGCCGACGAAATCCGCGGCGATCGGCTTCGCGTGCGTCAGCGTCTTCTCGACCAGGACGGCGCAATGCACGGACTTCGCGCCCAGCGCAAGGAGCCGGTCGCTGATGGCGCGCAGCGTCTGGCCGCCATCCAGGATGTCGTCCAGGATCAGCACCGCCCTGCCGCGCACGTAGTCCGGCGGGGTCACTTTCCAGTCGATGCCGCCGCCCTGGACCGCGGCGCCGTAGCGCGTCGCGTGGATATAGTCCAGATCCAGGGGAAATCGCAGCTTGGGCAGCAGTTGCCCGGCAAACACGACCGCCCCGCCCATGACTACCAGCACGAGCGGATAGGCTTTCGCGAGCGCCTGCGTGATTTCCCGTGCGAGGCGGTCGATGGCGGCCTGCACTTGCGCCGCGCCGGCGACGAGATCCGAGTTCTCGAGAAAATCCCAGGCAACCTTGCCGTCAGGCACGGCCGCGTTCCTTCAGGTACTGCGCGAACCCTGGTCCGACTTCCGGATGCTTCGCGCCCAGCTCCACCATCGCCTGCAGGTAGCCCAGCTTGGAGCCGCAGTCGAAGCGCCGCCCGGCGAAGCGGAACGCCATGACCTTTTCGACCGTGAGCAGCGCGGCGATCGCATCCGTGAGCTGGATCTCGCCGCCGCTGCCCGGCTTGACCGCGGCCAGCTGCGCGAAGATCGCCGGGGTGAGCACATAGCGCCCGACCACGGCGAGCGTCGAAGGCGCCTGCGCCGGCGCCGGTTTCTCGACAATGGCCTTGATCGCGCAGAGCCCGGCGCCGGCGCGCTCGGGACTGACGATGCCGTAGCTGCCCGTCTGCGATCGCGGAATGTCCTCCACGCCCAGAATCGAGCAGCGCTCCGCCTCGAATTGGCGGGCCATCTGCGCGAGCGCCGGAGGTTGCGCGTCGATCAGATCGTCGGCGAGTACCACGGCGAACGGCTCGTCGCCCACCACCGGCTGTGCGCACAACACGGCGTGGCCGAGCCCGAGCGGCTCGGCCTGGCGGATGTAGATGCAGCGGCACCCCGCGGGCAGCACGCTGCGCACGACATCGAGCAGCACGCGCTTGCCTTGCCTGTCCAGCGTGCTCTCCAGCTCGTAGGCGGTGTCGAAGTGATCCTCGATGGCGCGCTTGTTGCGGCCGGTGATGAAGATCATGTCCGTGATGCCCGCGGCCGCCGCCTCCTCCACCGCGTACTGGATCAGCGGCTTGTCGACCACCGGCAGCATCTCCTTCGGGCTCGCCTTGGTGGCGGGCAGGAAGCGGCTGCCGAGGCCGGCCACCGGAAACACCGCCTTGGTCAATCGTTGCGTCATGCGTTCAGTGGCTCTCCAGAAGTTTGCGCAAGCCTTGCTCGTCCAGCACCGCGATGCCCAACTCCTTCGCGCGCTCGAGCTTGCTGCCGGCGTCGGCGCCGGCGACGACGTAATCGGTGCTTTTCGACACCGCGCTCGTGACCTTGTGCCCCTTGGACTCTATCAGCGATTTCGCCTCGTCGCGCGTCATGCCGGGGAGCGCCCCCGTCAGGACGAAAGTCAGCGCGAGTGCGTCGCGCGCAGCCACCTGTGTTTCCGCGCGGATGCGCACGCCCCTGCGCGGGTCCACCAGGCGTTCGATGACTTTGCGATTGTGCTTTTCGCCCAGGAATTGCCGCAGGCTGTCCATGATCTCGGGGCCGATGCCTTCGAGGGGCACCGCTGCCGCCGCTTCGCCGCGCCGCTTGCGCTTGGCGTTGTCCTTGCGCACCGCCTCCTTCTGCGCCGCCAACGCGTCCCAGTCCGCTTCGAGCAGCGCAGCGAGGCTGCTGAAGTGTCGCGCGAGGATCTTGGCGACCTCCTCGCCAACGCCGGGAATGCCGAGCGCGAACACAAAGCGCGCCAGGGTGGTGTCGCGCGAGCGCTCGATGCTCTCGAGCACGTTGCGCGCCGATCTCTCGCCCATGCGCTCCAGCCCCGCGAGCGGCGCGAGCGCCAGGCCGTACAGATCTGCCGGGCTCTCGACCATCCCCGATTCCACGAGCTGATCGGCGAGCTTGTCGCCGAGGCCTTCGATGTCCATGGCGCGCCGCCCCTTGAAGTGCAGCAGCGCCTCGCGGCGCTGCGCCCGGCAAAACAGCCCGCCCGTGCAGCGCGTCACCGCCTCGCCTGCCAGGCGGACCACGGGCGAGCCGCACACGGGGCAACGCGCAGGCATATGGAACTCCCGCGCGCCCACGGGCCGCTTCGCCAGGCGCACCGAGGCCACCTCCGGTATCACGTCACCGGCGCGGCGCACCACCACGGTGTCGCCGACGCGCACGTCCTTGCGCCGCAACTCATCCTCGTTGTGCAGCGTCGCGTTGGTCACCGTGACGCCGCCGACGAACACGGGCTTGAGCCGCGCGACCGGGGTGAGCGCGCCCGTGCGACCGACCTGCACCTCGATGTCGAGGACCTCCGTCTCCTGCTCCTCGGCCGGGTACTTGTGCGCCAGCGCGAAGCGCGGCGCGCGCGACACGTGGCCCAGCTGCGCCTGCCAGTCGAGGCGGTCGACCTTGTAGACCACGCCGTCGATCGCGTAGGGCAGCCGGTCGCGCTGCGCGCCGATGCGCGCGTAGTAGCGCAGCAGACCGTCGACGCCGTGCGCCACGTCCCGCTCCTTGGCGACCGGAAAGCCGAGCGCCTCGAGGCGCCCGAGCAGCTGCGAATGGCTTGACGGCGCGCCGGCGGGCACTTCCCCCACGCCGTAGGCGAAGAAGCGCAGCGGCCGCTGTGCGGTGAGGCGCGAATCGAGCTGCCGGAGGCTGCCCGCCGCGGCATTGCGCGGGTTGACGAACTCCTTCTCGCCCGCCGCGCGCTGGCGCTCGTTCAGCGCCGCGAAGTCTCGCCGGGTGATGAGCACTTCGCCACGCACCTCCAGGTCGCGCGTGTCCTGCGCGCGCGGCAAGCGCAGCGGTATCGAGCGCACCGTGCGCAAGTTGGGGGTCACGTCCTCGCCGCGGCTGCCATCGCCGCGCGTCGCCCCTTGCACGAAGACGCCGTCCCGGTAGCTGAGGCTCACGGCCAAGCCGTCGAATTTCGGCTCGACGGAGTACTCGATGGCCTGCACGCCGAGCGCCTCGCGCGCGCGCCGGTCGAAGGCGCGCACCGCGTCCTCGTCGAAGGCATTGGCGAGCGAGAGCATGGGGCTGCGGTGCCGCACCTCCGGAAACTCCGCGAGCGGCGACGCGCCGACGCGCTGGGTCGGGGAATCGGCGCTGGCAAGCTCCGGATGTGCCGCCTCCAGGGCGCTCAGCTCGGCAAACAGGCGGTCATACTCGGCGTCGGTGATCTCGGGCGCGTCGGCGACGTAATACAGGCGGTTGTGCCGCTC
>DASTHP010000202.1:0-2080 GCA_035718125.1 Burkholderiales bacterium
TCCTATTTTCTCGGCTGCCTCGGCATGCCGGGCCGCACCGCGTACTTCGGCATGAAGGAGATCTGCGCGCCGAAGCCGGGCGAGACGGTCCTGGTGTCGGCGGCCTCGGGCGCGGTGGGCAGCGTCGTCGGCCAGCTCGCCAAGGCCTGGGGCTGCCGCGCGGTCGGCATTGCCGGCGGCAAGGCGAAGTGCGATTACGTGGTGAAGGATCTTGGGTTCGACGCCTGCGTCGACTACAAGGCGGGCAAGCTGCTCGACGACCTGCGCGCGGCCTGTCCAAAGGGCGTGGATGCCCACTTCGAGAACGTGGGTGGCGAGATCCTCGACACCGCGCTGCGGCTGATGAACTTCCGCGGGCGCATCACCATCTGCGGCCTGATTTCCGATTACAACGCCAAGGAACCGTATGGCGTGAAGATGTTCCGCTCGATCCTCGTCAACCGCCTGAAGGTGCAGGGCATGATCGTCTTCGATTGGGTGCAGCGCTACCCGGAGGCGAACCAGGCCTTGCTGGAGCTCGTGCTCAGCGGCAAGCTGAAGACGCGCGAATCCGTGGTGAACGGCATCGAGAACGCGCCCAAGGGGCTGATCGGGCTCCTCAAGGGCGAGAACTTCGGCAAGCAGCTCGTCAAACTCGCATGAGGCTCGAATGATCGACTTGTATACCTGGCCCACGCCCAACGGGCACAAGATCCACATCATGCTGGAGGAGACCGGCTTGCCCTACAAGGTGATCCCGGTGGATATCGGCGCGGGCGACCAGTTCAAGCCGGAGTTCCTCAAGATCTCGCCCAACAACAAGATGCCGGCGATGGTGGACACCGACGGCCCGGGCGGCAAGCCCATGGCGCTCGCCGAATCGGGCGCGATGCTCTTCTACCTCGCTTCCAAGACCGGCAGGTTCCTGCCCGGGGACATCGGCAAGCGCTGGCAGGTGATGCAGTGGGTGATGTTCCAGATGGGGCACATCGGCCCGATGCTCGGCCAGGCGCATCACTTCCTGCAGTACGCGCCGGAGAAGATCGAGTACGCGATGAACCGCTACCGCAACGAGGCCAACCGGCTCTACGGCGTGCTCGAGCGGCGCCTGGGCGAGTCGAAGTTCGTCGCCTGCGGCGAATACACCATTGCGGACATGGCGATCATGCCCTGGCTGAGATTTCCGGAGCGCCAGGGCGTGAACATCGAGGATTTTCCGAATGTGAAGCGCTGGCGCGACGGCATCGCCGCGCGGCCCGCGGTGCAGCGCGCGGTGCAGGTGCTCGCCGACCGGCGCCGGCCTGCAATGACGCCCGAGCAGCGCGAGAACCTCTTCGGAGCGAAGCAATATGCCCGGCACTGAACTGAAGGGGAAAGTTGCCTGGATCACGGGCGGTGGCTCGGGCATCGGCCTCGCCGGCGCCAGGGAGCTCGCCAGGGCCGGCGCGCACGTGGTGATCTCGGGGCGCACGGCGCGCACCAACGAAAGCGGCCTCGCCGAGCTCAAGAAGCTCGGCAGCGCCGAGGCGATGCAGCTCGACGTGGGCGACCGCGACGCGGTGGCGCGTGCCGCCGCGGACATCGAGAAGCGCCATGGCCGCATCGACATCCTCGTCGCCAGCGCCGGCACCAATATCGGCGGCGGCAAGCGCAATTTCGCCGGCATGTCGGCCGAGGGCTGGGACGACGTGGTGCGCATCAACCTGAACGGGCTCTTCTATTGCTGCTACGCCGTGATTCCGGGCATGCGCGCACGCAAGGACGGCGTCATCATCAACATCTCCTCGTGGGCGGGGCGCTACGCGAGCGTGCTCACCGGGCCCGCGTACAACGCCACCAAGCGCGCGGTGATCGCGATCTCCGAGTCGATCAACATGGAGGAGTGCATGCACGGCATCCGCGCCACCTCCATCCTGCCCGGCGAAGTGGCCACGCCGATCCTCGAGAAGCGCCCGGTGCCGCCCTCGCAGGAGGAGCGCGCGCGCATGGCGCAGGCCGAGGACTTCGGAAGAGCGATCCTGTTCATCGCCACCATGCCGGCGCGCACTTGCGTCAACGAGCTCGTCATGGCGCCGACGTGGAACCGCTTCTACCTTGGTGG
>DASTHP010000203.1:0-2788 GCA_035718125.1 Burkholderiales bacterium
CCGTCGCCGCCACCGCCGCATCCCGCGAGCAGCAGGATGCCGGCGAGGACGCCTGTGTACCGGCCGAGATGTTGACTCACCGCCATGCCCCCTACCGCGGATGTCGGCCGGCGAGCCGGACGACTTGTTGTTGACGACGAGTATAGGCTGCCGAACTGGCCGCAACAAACGAGAGCCCGACAAAGATACCGGGCGGATCTCGGCCGAGTCGAAGGCGACGATGCGGCCGGCGGCCCGGTTACACGAACTTGCGCAGCTTGCGCAGCTCCGGCATGCAGCGCTGCAGCCACTTGGCGGTGAGCTTCTCGGCGAGCGAGTTCTGCTTCAGGCGGTCGTTGAGCACGCCGAACTCGACGCGGTCGAGCGGCTGGTCCTGGTTGAAGCAGGAGAAGACGTAGCTCGTCTGCCCGGTCTGCGGGTCGCGGTGCGGTTGCAGGCACTGCGCGCAGATCTCCTTCATCATGCACTGCATCGGCGAGTTGATCGAGCCGATGGCGACGTGGCCGGGCTTGAGATGTTCCTTGAGCAGGGCGTGCCGCGCGCGCGCCACCGCCGCCATCATGCGGTCCGAGCCGATGGCGATGATGCGGTCGGCGTCCTCCAGCCGGATCGTGGGCGCGCCCAGGCGCCCGCCGGCGTAGGCGTCCATCGCCTGCACGATGTTGCCGATGAAGCGCCGGTCCTGCGGGCGGCGCGGCTCGAAGCCGGGCTCCTCGTCGCAGCACCAGACCACGACGTCGGCGGCGCGCTCGATCTCGTCCGCCTTGTAGCGGTCCTGCACCTTCTTGTAGCCGGCGAAGTAGAGGACCCTGGAGCCCGCGGCGCGGAACGCCGCGCCGATCGAGAACAGCACCGCATTGCCCAGGCCGCCGCCGCAAAGCAGCACCGTCTCGCCCGCGGCGATCTCGGTGGGCGTGCCGGTCGGGCCCATCAGGATGACGGGCTCGCCTTGTTGCAGCATCGCGCACAGGTCGCTCGAGCCGCCCATCTCGAGCGCGATGATGGAAACGAGGCCCTTGTCGCGGTCCACCCAGGCGCCCGTCATGGCGAGGCCCTCCATCTGCATGCGCGTGCCGCGCACGACCGGGGCGAGCGACTCGAAGTTCTGCAGGCGGTAGAACTGGCCGGGTTGGAACTTGCGCGCGGCCATCGGCGCGCGCATGACGACTTCCACGATCGTCGGCGTGAGGCGCTCCACGCGCTCGACCGTCGCCACGAGCTGGTCCGCGAGCGAGGCGAAGAACGACTCGCGTGGCGAACTGCTCGCCGGCGCGCGCGCGGCAAGCACGCGCGACACCACCGGGTAGCCTTGCTTGGCCGAGCCCATCGCCTTGACGACGTTGCCGAAGTAGGAGGGATGCACGTCGCCGAAGAAGCTCACGCAGCGACCGTCCTCTTGGCGCGAGAGCAGCACGCGCACCTCGCCCGGCTTGGAGGTCGAGGGCTGCGGCTTCACCGGGTTGCCGTCTTCGTCGCAAGCGGCGAAATACTTGCCGTCGAGCTTGAACTGCGCGGCATGCTCGCGCGCGAGCACGGTGTTGGGCTGCGTGCCGGCGGCGACGAACACCGTGTGCGCCGGGAGCCAGTGCTCCTTGCCGCTCGGCGCGTGCTTGAGGCGAATGCCGCGCGCGGCGCCGTAGTGATCCACTTCGACCGCCGCGGGGGCGAGGTTCTCCGCGAACCAGATGCCTTCCTCGAGCGCCTTCTCGACTTCCTCGTGGTTCAGCGTGTACGACGGGCTGTCGACGAGCCGCCGGCGATAGGCGATGGTCACGCCGCCCCAGTGCTGCAACAGCTCGACGATGCGCGGCGCGCGGCCCTCACGCGCAGCTTCCCGGCGCTCGCCGCGGATCGCGCGGGCGTGCGCGAGGAACTCCTCGGCGATCTCGCGCTCGTAGTCGTCCCAGCGGTCGCGGATGGCGTCCTCGCCGATCTCCCTGGCGAGCGCCTCGTAGCGCGCGAGGAACTTCTCCACCTGCACCACGTAGTAGGCGAGCGACTCGGTGGCGGTGTCGATCGCGGTCAGGCCGCCGCCGATCACGACCACCGGCAGCCGCAGCTGCATGTTGGCGATCGAGTCCTGCTTCGCCGCGCCGGTGAGCTGCAGCGCCATGAGGAAGTCGGATGCCGCGCGCACGCCGCGCGCGAGGCCGTTGGGGATGTCGAGCACGGTAGGGCCGCCGGCGCCGATGCATAGCGCCACGTGGTCGAAGCCGAGCTGCCAGGCGTCCTCCCGCGCGAGCGTGCCGCCGAAGCGCACGCCGCCGAACATGGCGAACTCGACGCGTCGCTCGAGCAGCAGGCGCACGAGCTTGAGGAAGTTCTTGTCCCAGCGCACCGTGATGCCGTACTCGGCGACCCCGCCGAAGCCCGCCATGGCGCGCTTGTCGAGCGGCTCGTACAGGTCCATCGCGTCGCGCACCGGCTCGAAGGCCTTGCGCCGGCCGTGCGCGTCCACGCCGGAGAGCTCCGCGGGCAGCGGCTCGATCTTCAGGCCGTCGATGCCGACCACGGTGTGGCCGTCGTTCATCAGGTGGTGCGCGAGCGTGAAGCCCGCCGGCCCGAGGCCCACCACCAGGACCTTGCGCCCGGAGTCGGGCCGCGGCAGCGGCCGGCGCAGGTTGAGCGGATTCCAGCGCGTCAGCAGCGAATAGATCTCGAAGCCCCAGGGCAGGCCCAGCACATCCTTCAGGGTGCGGGTCTCGGCCTGCGGGATGTTGACCGGGTCCTGCTTCTGGTAGATGCAGGACTTCATGCAGTCGTTGCAGATGCGGTGGCCGGTCGCGGC
>DASTHP010000204.1:0-10739 GCA_035718125.1 Burkholderiales bacterium
GTGGTGCTTGCGCAGCAGCATGCGGAAGCCCGCCACCGAGGGCTTGCCCAGGTAGCGCGTGTTCTCGATGGAGTAGACGGCGTCGAAGTAGCGCGCCACGCCGAGCGTGCGCACCACCTCGTCGACGTAGTGGCGCGGCGCGTTCGAGTAGATGATCTTGCGCCCGGGGAGCCGGCCCAGCGCGTGGCGCACGGCGTTCTCGTGCACCACCATGTCGGCGAGCTCGGGAAACTGGTGCGTGGCCCACAGGAACTCGGCCGGGCTGGTGCCATGGTGGCGCACCAACCCGTTCATGGTGGTGCCGTACTTCTCCCAGAAGCCGCGGCGCATCGCGTTGGCGCCCGTCTCGTCGACGCCGAAGCGGCGCATCAGGTAGGCGTTGATCTGCGCGTTCATCGACGGAAAGATGCGCGCGTGCGCATCGTGCAGAGTGTTGTCGAGGTCGAAGAACCACACCCGCCGCGAGGGCGGCAGGCCGATGAGGCGCATGGACTACTTGCTCTTGATCAGCGTGCCGACGCCCTGGTCGGTCATCACTTCGAGCAGCAGCGCATGCGGCACGCGCCCGTCGATGATGTGCACGCTCTTCACGCCGTTGCGCGCAGCGTCGAGCGCCGAGCCGATCTTGGGCAGCATGCCGCCCGAGATCACGCCCTTGGCCACCAGGTCGTCGATGCGCCGCGGCGTGAGCCCGGTGAGCAGCTTGCCGTGCTTGTCGAGCACGCCCGGCGTGTTGGTGAGCACCACCAGCTTCTCCGCGCGCAGGATCTCGGCGAGCTTGCCGGCGACGAGGTCGGCGTTGATGTTGTAGGTCGTGCCGTCCGCGCCGGTGCCGATCGGCGCCACCACCGGGATGAAGCCGCCCTGCTCGAGGGTCGAGATGATCGCCGGGTCGATGGATTCGATCTCGCCCACCTGGCCGAGGTCGACGGGGCCGTTGTCCTTCGAGGCGAGAATCATCTTCTTGGCGCGGATGAACACGCCATCCTGGCCGGTGAGGCCCACCGCCTTGCCGCCGGCCTGGTTGATGAGCTCGACCACTTCCTTGTTCACCGTGCCGCCGAGCACCATCTCCACCACGTCCATGGTCTCGCGGTCGGTGACGCGCATGCCCTGCACGAACTCGCCCTTCTTGCCGAGCTTGGCGAGCATCTGCTCGATCTGCGGGCCGCCGCCGTGCACGACCACCGGGTTCATGCCCACCAGCTTCAGCAGCGCCACGTCGCGCGCGAAGCCCGCCTTGAGCGCATCGTCGGTCATGGCGTTGCCGCCGAACTTGATGACGATGGTCTTGCCGTGGAACCGCTGGATGTAGGGCAGCGCCTCGGCGAGGATGCGCGCCTTCTGGGCTGCGTCCGCCTGGGGGTCCAGAGGCGCGTTCATGGTCCCGGCGATTCTACATATAAATGGGGGAGTGCCAATGCGGGCGCTCTCACTCGCGATGGAGCGCACGCTGGCGCGGCGCTCATCGCGCCCGGACGAGAAGGCTTTCCGCGCGATGATCGCAGCCCTGCTTGCGATCCATCGCGCGGACGTAAGCCGGCCCCGCAGGGGTCCGGCCTTACGGATTACTGGATGGCGATCTGCTTGCGCGCCGCCGCTGCCTTCTTCGGCAGCACCAGCTCGAGCACGCCGTCGCGGTACTTGGCCTCGACCTTGGCTTCGTCGAGCTCCTGCGGCAGCGTGAAGCTACGCGTCGCCTTGCCGTAGGCGCGCTCGATGTGCAGCACGCGCTCGTCCTGGCTCGCCTCGCGCTCGCGCTTCACCTCGGCTTCCAGCGTCACCTGGTTGCCGTCGACGCTGACGTGGATGTCCTCCTTCTTCACGCCCGGGACTTCCGCCATCACGAGGTAGGCGCCGTTCTTCTCGGCGACGTCCACCTTGATGCGCGGGGCTACTGCCTCGCGCTGCTCGTAGCCCATCGGGCGCACCAAGAAGCCCTTGAAAAGGTCATCGACCAGCTCATTGAACGGGTCAAAACGGGTGATGTTGCTCATGTCGTCTCTCCTTTGCATGTCCGTTGGGGCGTGGGCCCCGTGCCCTTGCACATAGGGTCGGCGGCGGCGGTTTCAAGCCCCCGTCCCTTAGAATCCCCCTCGTCCCCATGCCCGCCGCCGACGATTTCCGCAGGCAGATCGAGGCTCTGCGCCCCTACCTGCTGCGCTTCGCGAGCCTGCAGCTGCGCGACGCCGCGGCAGCCGAGGACGCCGTGCAGGAGGCGCTGCTCGCGGCGCTCGCCGGCCAGGCCTCGTTCGCCGGGCGCGCGAACCTGCGCACCTGGCTCACCGGGATCCTCAAGCACAAGATCGTCGACGCCATCCGGCGCCAGAGCCGCGAGCCGGTGCTCGCGCCCGAGTCGGACGACGATGGCGCGGAGATCGACGAATTGTTCACGGCGCGAGGACACTGGGACGAGCGGCCGGCCGCGTGGGGCGACCCGGACGGGGCGCTCGAGCAGGTGCAGTTCTTCCGGGCGCTCGAGATGTGCCTCGAGCGGCTGCCCGAGCGCACGGCGCGCGTGTTCATGATGCGCGAGCACCTGGGCGCCGAGACCGGCGAGATCTGTAAGGAACTCTCGATCACCCCGACACACTGCTGGGTGCTGCTCTACCGCGCGCGCATGACCCTGCGCGAATGCCTGCAGCAGACTTGGTTCGAAAAGCGATGATGCTGATCAGCTGCAGGGAAACGACGCGCCTGGTGTCCCAGGGGCTGGACCGCGAGCTGGAATTCGGCGAGCGCGTGGCGTTGCGCCTGCATTTCGCGATGTGCCTGGGCTGCCGCCGGGCGAGCCGGCAGATGCAATTCCTCAGGCGGTCCGTGCAGCGGCTCTCCGAGCATGATTTCCCCCGGGAAGCCTGAATTCGAAACGCGCTGCGCACGGTGCAGCGCCGAGTTCCGTTGCGGCATGCAGGCAGGCGAGCGCGAGTGCTGGTGCGCCTCGCTCCCACCCCTTGCACCGCTTCCCGGACGCGAGTGCCTGTGCCGGAAATGCCTCGAGCTGGAGTTGCGCGCCCTGGGCTGAGCGAGGGCTACTTCGCGGTCTGCGCGTCGGTCAGGCGGTAGAAGACGCCCGTAGGGTCGTCCTTCAGCACCGCGAGCTTGCCGGAGAGCACCACGGGGTCGAAGGTGTACTTGACCGGCGTCTTGGTCTTCACTTCCACCAGCTGCTCCGGGCCGCCGGGCATGCAGAACGAGCAAGTCGAGGGCATCGCCGAGAGGATGAAGTGCGTCTGCTTGTCGCCCATCTCGAGCGGCAACATGAAGCCCTGGACCTTCACGTCCTTCTGGTCGAGCGCCGATACGTTGGCGGAGAACTGCGGCACGTAACGGTCCTTCATCTTCACCAGCTCCACTTGCGCAAGCAGCTTCCAGGACACGACGTCCTTGCGCTCCGGCAGCGGCTTCACCTGCGCAGGGTCCATGCCCGGAGGCAGTCCAGGTTGCGGAGCGCCGGGGGCCTGCGCAAACGCGGGCAGCGCAAGCGCGGCGGCGAGCAAGACGGTAGCGGGTCTCATGGCGAAAATTCTACTCCTCGTTTGCTGGCTCTAATGTTTGTGCCGCATGCCGCAGTACTTGCCGATGGCGATGCCCTTGCACTCGGTGGCGAGGTGCGCGTGGCACTCCTTCTCGGACTTGCCGGCTTCCAGGCACTTTGCCGCCTTCTCGTGCGCCGCGGCGATCGTGCGGTGCACGACGATGTCCTCCTTCGCGCGCTGCGCCTTGTCGGGACCCTGGGCCAAGGCGCCCGCCGACAGGGCGAGCGCAACCGCCAGCAAACCGATTCGCATGTCTCCTCCGGGAAAATTGGGGTCAGGGCCGCATTTCGCTTGCGAGACGAAATGCGGCCCTGACCCCAATTTTCCTAGCCTTCGGCCAGGACCGGCGCCACCTCGGCGCGCGAGGCGCGCCAGGCGGGCAGCAGTGCCGCCAGCACGCCGACGACCAGCGCCAGCCCGATCAGCCACAACTCGCCCGTCGCCCAGGTCCAGCCCGTCACCGGCACCTGCTGCTGCGCGCGCAGCGCGGCGCCCAGCACTTCCGTGAGCAGGTGCCCCAGCGCCAGCCCGATCGCCGCGCCCACCGCCGACAGCACCAGGCCTTCGACCAGCAGCAGGCCCATGAGTTTCGCGCGCGAGGCGCCGAGCATGCGCATCACCGCGAGGTCGTAGCGGCGCTCCTCCAGCGCGTTGGTGAGCGCGATGAACACCGAGAGGCCCGCCGCGAGCACCAGCACCAGGCCGAAGGCGCGCAGCACCTCCACGCCCACGCCCAGCATGCGGAACAGGCGTGCGCTCTCGTAGGCCGGCGACGCCGCCTGCAGGGTCGCGCCGGCGTTCACCGCGCGCGGCAGCGTCGCGGCGGCAAGCGGGCTCGAATACTGGATGAGGAGGGCCGTCAGCTCCTTCTCTTCCTCGTCCATGGCGTCGATCAGCTTCTGCGGGTCGTCGCCGGGCTCACCGTGCTGGTGCACCGCCCAGACCGACTCCACGCTCGTCAGCACGACGCGGTCGATGACGCTGCCGGTCGGCGCAAGCACGCCCACCACCTCGTACGGGACGCTTTCGTGCTCGTCGCCACCCTCGCCCAGGCCGTGCGCCCCGGCGAACTTCGCGCCGACGCGCAAACCGGTCGCGCGCGCGGCCTCCGCGCCGAGCACCGCTTGCATCGGCCGGGTCCACAGCGCGCCCTCGGCGAGCGCGGCGCCGTAGTGCACGACGTAGTCGTGATTCGTGCCGACGATGCGAAAGCTGCGAAAGCTGTCGCCCAGCGCCATCGGGATCGCGCGCTTCACCAGACGATGCTTGGCGAGCTTCATGGCGTCCTTGAGCGGAATGTTGCCGGCGGGCGCATCGAGGTGAAACACCGCCGAGAGGACGAGCTGCATGGGGCTGCCCTTCGCGCCCGCCACCATGTCGATGCCACGCGCGTCGCGCCCCATGCGCTCCTCGATCTGGCGCGTGGCGAGCATCAGCACCGCGATGGTGGCGATGCCGAGCGCGAGCAGCAGCAGGTTGAGCGCCGTGGCGAGCGGCTTCGCGCGCAGGTACGCAAAGCTGATGCGCAGCAGCGAGACCCGATGGCTCATGCGAGGTGCACCGGAGCGTTCACGTGCCGAGCTCCAGGCGATGCTGGAAGCGGTCCTTGGCGCGCGCGTCGTGCGTGGCGACGACGAGCGTCGCGCCGCACTCGGCGGCTTGTGACTCGAGCAGGTCGAGCGCCGCCACGCAGTGCGCGTCGTCCAGGTTCGAGGTCGGCTCGTCGGCAATCAGCAGCTTCGGCCGGTTCATCACCGCGCGCGCCACCGCCACGCGTTGTGCCTGCCCGTGCGAGAGTTCATGCGGACGCGCAAGCGCCCTGTCGGCCAAGCCGACGCCGGCGAGCACCTGCGCGGCGCGCGCGGGCTCCTCGCGCGCGCCCGCCAGGTACTGCGCGAGCAGCAGGTTCTGCTCCACGGTGAGGCTGGCGATGAGGTGCAGCTTCTGCGGCACGATGCCGATCGGCCGCGCCACCTGCACCGAGCCCTCGCTCGGCGTGAGCAGCCCGGCGAGGATGTGCAGCAGCGTCGACTTGCCCGAGCCCGAGGGGCCGAGCACCAGCCACTTCTCGCCCTGCGCCGCCTCGAAGCGCTCGAGGTCGAGGACCGCGCGCGCGCCGTAGCGGTGGCGCACGCCCTTCAGGCTAAGCACTGCTCCAGGCCGGCGATGAAAAGATCCTTCGGCAGCTTCTTGCCGATGAAGACGAGGACCGAGGACTTCTTCTCGCCCTTCGCCCAGGGCTTGCCCACATCGCCGCCCATCATCATGTGCACGCCCTGGAATACCACGCGGTTGTTCTTCCCCTTCATCCACAGCACGCCCTTGTAGCGCAGCAGGTCCGGGCCGTACACCTGGATCATGCCCGAGAGGAACTGCTCCAGCTTGTCGCCGTCGAAGGGCTTCTCGGAGCGGAAGACGAAGGACTCGACCTCGTCGTGGTGCTCGTGGTGCGTGTCGCTGAGGAACGCCGGGTCGAGCTCGAGGATCGCGTTCAGGTTGAAGCCGCGGATGTCGAGCACCTCCGCGATCGGCGCGTTGCCGAAGTGCACCGGCTTCACCGGCGCGCGCGGATTCATGCGCTTGATGCGCTCGGCGAGCTTCTTCACGTCCTCGTCCGACACCAGGTCGGTCTTCGAGAGCAGGATGCGATCGGCGAAGCCCACCTGCTCCTGCGCCTCGTGGAACTCGTCGAGCTGCTTTTGCGCGTGCTTGGCGTCCACCACGGTGAGGATCGAATCGAGCAGGTAGTAGTTGCCGATGTCCTCGTCGGTGAAGAAGGTCTGCGCCACCGGGCCCGGGTCGGCCATGCCGGTGGTCTCGATCACCACGCGGTCGAACTTCAGCCGGCCGCTCGCGCGCTTGTCCTTCAGGTCGCCGAGGATCTTGATCAGGTCGCCGCGCACCGTGCAGCAGATGCAGCCGTTGTTCATCTCGACGATCTGCTCGTCGGACTTCTCGATGATCTCGCTGTCGACGCCCACCTCGCCGAACTCGTTCTCGATCACCGCGATCCTGTGGCCGTGGTCTTCCTGGAGGATGCGGTTGAGCAGCGTCGTCTTGCCGCTGCCGAGAAAGCCGGTGAGGATGGTCACCGGCACCATGTTGTCCTGTTGCATGGGCACTCCTGGAGAAGGCCGCGATTATACGGCGCGCAGGAGCAGCAGGCCTTTCAGGTAGTCGCCCTCGGGGAACTCGAGGGCCACCGGGTGGTCGGCGGCGGCGTGGAAGCGCTCGATGATCTTCGCCTCCACCCCCGCGTCCAGCGCCGCGCCGGCGATGATGGATTGAAACAGCTCGGTCGACACGCCGCCCGAGCACGAGAAGGTCGCGAGCAGCCCGCCCGGCGCGAGCAGCTTGAAGGCGAGCAGGTTGATGTCCTTGTAGGCGCGCGCGGCATTGCGCGCCTGCGCCGCCGTGGGCGCGAACTTCGGCGGATCGAGCACCACCAGGCCGAATTTCCTGCCGGCGTCGCGCAGCAGCCGCAGGTGCGCGAAGACGTCCGCCTGCGCGAACTCCAGCTTCGCGGCGTCGAGCGGATTCGCGGCGAGGTTCTCGCGCGCCACTTCCAGCGCCGGCGCCGAGCTCTCCACCGCCAGCACGCGCGCCGCGCCCCCGGCGAGCGCGGCGATCGCGAACCCGCCCGTGTAGCAAAAGCCATCCAGCACCTCGCGCCCGGCCGCGAGCTCGCGCACGCGCTGGCGGTTCTCGCGCTGGTCGAGGAAGAAGCCGGTCTTCTGCCCCTGCTCCACGTCCACGCGGAAATTCAGGCCGTACTCGGTGATGGGGCAGCGCGTCGCATTGCGGTTACCCCTTGCAAAGCCCACGCGCGGCTCGAGACCCTCGAGCTTGCGCACCTCGGCGTCGGAGCGCTCGAACACGGCTTCGCAATGCGTCGCCTCCACCAAGCCGTCGAGGATCGCCTCGCGCCAGCGCTCCGCGCCCGCAGAGAGGAACTGCACCACCAGCACGTCGGCATAGCGGTCGACGATCACCCCGGGCAGGCCGTCGGATTCCCCATGCACCAGCCGCAGCGCGTTGGTGTGGCGCTTGGCCGGAAGCGCCTCGCGCAGCTCGACCGCCCGGCGCACGCGCGCCTTGAACCACTCGGCGTTCGTCGTCGACTGCGCATCGAAGCTCCAGACCCTCGCGCGGATCTGCGAGGCGGGACTGTAGGCCGCCATCGCGAGCGTCGCGCCCTCGGCCGAGCGCACCTCGACCGTGTCGCCGCTCTTCGGCTGGCCGAGCACGCGCTCGACCGCGCCGGAGAAGATCCAGGGATGGCGGCGCTTGAGCGATTTCTCGCGTCCCTTCTTCAGTACCAGCGCGCTCATTTCTTCCTCGCCCGCGGATGCGCGGCGTCGTACACCTTGGCGAGCGCCTGGTAATCCAGGTGCGTGTACACCTGGGTCGTGGAGATGCTGGCGTGCCCGAGCATCTCCTGCACGGCGCGCAGGTCCTGCGAGGACTGCAGCACGTGGCTGGCGAAGGAGTGGCGCAGCATGTGCGGGTGCAGGCGCCCCTGCACGCCCTGGCGCGCCGCCAGCAGCCGCAGGCGCTTCTCCACCACGCCGGGGGCGATGCGCCGGCCGCGCGCGCCCACGAAGAGCGCCTTTTCCTGCGGCACCGCGAGCTGCGCGCGCACGCCGATCCAGTCCTGCAGCGCCTGGCGCGCACGCGCGCCCACTGGCACGGTGCGCGTCTTGGCGCCCTTGCCGGTGACGGTGACCTCGCCCTCGCGCAGATCGAGCCGCCCGTCGCCGACGTCCAGCCGCACGAGCTCGGCGAGGCGCAGTCCCGAGGAATACATCAGCTCGAACATCGCCCGGTCGCGCAGCGTGCCGGGCGTGCCATCCGACTCCGCCTCGAGGAGCCGTTGCATCTGCTCGACCGACAACGCCTTGGGCAAGCGCTTGGGCGGCTTGGGCGCGCGCACACCCTCCACCGGGTTGGCCGCATAGCCGCGGTGCCGCACCAGCCAGCGGTACAGGCCGCGCCACGCCGAAAGCAGGCTCGCCAGGGACCTTGGCGCCAGTCCCTTGGCGTGCAGCTGCGCAACAAAGCGGCGCACCTGGGCGGACTCCAGCGCGGCGAGGCGCGCTTCGCCGAGCAACGCCAGCAGCACCGCCAGGTTGGCGCGGTAGATCTCGATGGAGCGCGGGGCGAGGCGCCGCTGATGCTCGAGCGCGCCGAGGTAATCGCGGATCGTGTCGCCGTCCGGATGCGTGGCGCGTCCTCTCAGAACATTCCTAGAGCCGCGCGGCGAGCGCGGCCGCGGTGAGCTCGCCGATGCGGCGCAGGTAGAGCGTGCCCATCTCGGTGTAGAAGCGCTGCGCGTCCTCGCTGCCGAGCGCGAGCAGCCCGAAGGGCCTGGTCTGGCCCAGCGGCACCAGCGCGATCGAGCGCACGTGGTCGGCGGCGTCGCCGAACCAGGCGAGGAACGGGCTCGCCGCGGCGGCGCCGCACTGCGGCCCGCCCATGGCCTCGGTGCGCGCGCGCAGCTCGTCGGCCACCGGCGCGCCCTCGGCAACGCTCTCGGGTAGCGCCTTGCCCCAGACGCGCAGCGCCACGTGCGGCACCGCGAAGTCCTCGCGCAGGTGAAAGTGCAGCGCCTGCACGCAGGCGGCGAAGTCGCGCGCGCCGAGCAGCGCCGCCGACAGGCGGTGCACCTTCTCGCTGATGGCGTCGTTGTCCTCGCCGAACTGGATCAGCTCGCCGAGCTTGCCCTCCAGCAGCTTCACCTTGTCGCGCAGCGCGAGGATCTGGCGCTCGGCGAGCGGAATGGCGCGCCCGCCATGCGGATGCGGCACGAAGATGGTCTCCAGGAGCTCCGGGTGCTGGTCGAAGAACTGCGGATGCAACCTGAAGAACTGGGCGACTTCTTCTGCGGTCATGGGCGGCCTTGTCCTCGCGGCACTACAACTCGATGCGTCCCTCGAACACCGTCTTCGCGGGGCCCTTCATGCAGACGGCATTGTCGCCGCCCGCCCAAGCGATGGTCAACGTGCCGCCGCGCGCCTGCACGCGCACCGGCGAGTCGAGCAGGCCGCGCGCGATGCCGGCGACCACCGCGGCGCAGGCGCCGGTGCCGCAGGCGAGCGTCTCGCCCGCGCCGCGCTCCCAGACGCGCAGCTTGAGCGCGTGCCGATCCAGCACCTGCATGTAGCCCGCGTTCACGCGCTGCGGAAAGCGCGGGTGGCGCTCGATGCGCGCGCCCTGCGCGGCCACCGGCGCCGTCTCCACGTCCGTCACCAGCTGCACCGCGTGCGGGTTGCCCATCGAGAGGAGGGCGAGCTCCACGCGTGCGCCGTCCACCTCCAGCGGCTGCACCAGCGGCGACTCGAGCTGCGGCGCGCCCATGTCCACGCTCACTTCGCCGTCCGCCTCCAGGCGCGGGACGATCACGCCGGCGAGCGTCTCCACGCGGATCTCCGTCTTCGCCGTCAGGCCCCTCGCGTGCACGAACTTGACGAAGCAGCGCGCGCCGTTGCCGCACTGCTCCACCTCGCCGCCGTCGGCGTTGAAGATGCGGTAGCGGAAGTCGGCATCGGCGCGCGCGGGCCTTTGCACCACCAGCACCTGGTCGCAGCCCACGCCGAAGTGCCGGTCGGCCAGGCGCCGCAGCTGCTCGCGCGTGAGGCCGAAGGGCGCGCGCGTCGCGTCGAGCACGACGAAGTCGTTGCCCGCGCCCTCCATCTTGGTGAAGTCGACTAGAGGCAAGCGCGCAGGGTGCCGGCCACGTGGCGCAACTGCTCGTCGCTGAGCTGCGGATAGATCGGCAGGGAGAGCACCTCGCGCGCCGCAGACTCGGAGGCCGGCAGCGACAGCGCGCCGTACTCCTTCGCGAACACGGGCTGCTGGTGCAGCGGGATCGGGTAGTAGACGCCGGCCGCGACGCCCGCATCGCCGAGCGCCTTCTTCGCCGCGTCGCGCCCGGCCAGGCGCACGGTGAATTGGTGATAGATGTGCGTGCCCTTGCCGTGCTCGAACGGCAGCTGCAGCTTCGCGCCCGCGAGCAGCTCGCGGTAGCGCGCCGCGTGCGCGCGCCGCGCGGCCGTGAAGCGCGCCAGGTGCTTGAGCTTGACGCGCAGGATCGCCGCCTGCATCTCGTCCAGCCGGCTGTTCAGGCCGATCACCTCGTGCGAGTAGGTCACCTTGCTGCCGTGGTGGCGCAGCATGCGCAGCATCGCGTCGTGCTTCGCC
>DASTHP010000205.1:0-19608 GCA_035718125.1 Burkholderiales bacterium
GGCCACGTGCTGCACGTTCATGCGCGGCTCGACCATGGTGGTGCCGTTGGGCTGCGGCACGCCCTTGGTCATGCGCTCGGTCATCTCGGTGGCGGCGTTGCCGATGTCGATCTGGCAGCCGCAGATGTCGTGCGCGCGGCCATCGAGCGCGATGCACTTGGTGAGGCCGGTGACCGCGTGCTTGGTGGCGGTGTAGGCCACGGAGAAGGGGCGCGGCGCGTGCGCCGAGATCGAGCCGTTGTTGATGATGCGGCCGCCCTGGGGCTTTTGCGCCTTGAACAGGCGGAAGGCTTCCTGCGTGCACAGGAACATGCCGTTCAGGTTGGCGTTCACCACTTCCAGCCATTTCTCGTAGGGCAGCTCGTCGAGCGGCACCGCCGGCGCGCCCATGCCCGCATTGTTGAAGAGCAGGTCGAGGCGCCCGAACTTCTCGCAGGTCTTGGCGAACAGATTCTTCACCGACTCGGGCTTGCCCACGTCGGTGACCACGCCGAGCGCCTGGTCGGCGCCGCACTCGGCAACGATTTTCTCCAGCAGCTCGCCACGGCGCGCGGCAAACGCGACCTTCCAGCCCGCCTTGACCAGCGCCACCCCGGCGGCCTTGCCGATCCCGGCGGATGCCCCGGTGACGATCGCGACTTTGTTCTGTGCCATGCTAATTTCTCCCCGTGATGAAGCGAGCGATGCTACCGCAAGTGCGGCTGCGCCGGCACCGCCCGGGCGACATGGGCTGGGTCGTGCAGCGCCACGGCGAGCTGTACTGGCGGGAGTTCGGCTACGACGCGCGCTTCGAGGCGCTGGTGGCGGGGATCGTCGCGCGCTTCATCGAGCATCTGGACGCGCGGCGCGAGCGCTGCTGGGTCGCGGCGCGCGGCGACCTGCGCCTGGGAGCGGTGTTCCTCGTGAAGAAGGCCCCGGGCGTCGCGCAGCTGCGCCTGCTGATCGTGGAACCCGCGGCGCGCGGCCTCGGCCTGGGCAAGAAACTGGTGCGCGCGTGCATCCGCTTCGCGCGCGCCGCGCGCTATCGCAAGCTCGTGCTGTGGACGCAGAGCGAGCTCGCCGCCGCGCGCGGCCTCTACGAGGCCGAGGGTTTCAGGCTCGTGCGCCGCGAGGCGCACGAAAGCTTTGGCAAGCCGCTCGAGGGCGAGTATTGGGAGCTTCCCCTCCGACCAGCCCGCGCCTCGCATCGCAGCCGGCGGCGCGCGCCACGGCGCGTGCCGGGACGTTCGCCCCGTCGCTAGGACTTCAGCGCCGCGTCGAGCGCGGAGATTTCCTCGGGGATCGACGGCGCGCGCGGAAACTCGCGCTTCGCCTCGCGGTACCAATAGCGCGCGTTCGAGACGTCGCCCTCCATCAGGTGCACGATGCCGTGCGCCCAGCAGGAAAGTGGCGAATCTTCGTCCTGCTGCACGATCTTGTGCGCCGCTTCCCAGTCGCCCGCGCGCAGCAGGGCGAGGGCGCTCTGCAGGTCGGCTTGCTTCACGGCGACCCGGGCGGCGGCTGGCCGTCCGAGGGGCCCTTCAGCTCGACCGTGTTGCCCTCGGGGTCCGTGACGTAGATGGAAATGCCGTTGCCCTCGGCGCCGTAGCGGCGCCGGATCTCGCCCACGGCGACGCCCAGGCGCCGCAGGTGCGCGGCGATCGCCGCCTGGTCGAAGGGCTCGATGCGCAGACACAGGTGATCCATGTTGCGGCCTTCCTTGCCGGGCGCGGCGCCGCCCGCCTTGCCCAGCGGCCCGTCCACCGCGACGAGGTCGATCATCGAAGCGCCCGCCTGGAGATGCGACATGCCGAACTCGGGCCGCCAGGCAACGTGGTGCGCGCCGAGCACCTCGCAGTAGAAGCGGCGCATCGCGTCCATGTCGCGCACGCGCAGGACGACGTGGTCGATTTCGCGGATCGAGATCATGGCGGCGGGCCTTGCTCGCTAATATAGCGCGGTGAGCTACGAGCAGGCGTACGCGGGATTCCGCTGGCAGCTGCCCGCGACCTTCAACTTCGCGGTCGACGTCGTGGATGACTGGGCACGGGATCCGGGCAAGCTCGCGCTCCTGTGGTGCGACGAGTCGGGGCGCGAGGAGCGCTACACCTACGCGCGCGTGGCGGAATTGTCGAAACGGCTCGGCAACGTCCTGCGCGCGAACGGTCTCAGGAAGGGCGACCGCTGCATCGTCATGCTGCCGCGCCTGCCGCAGTGGCAGATCGCGATGGTGGGTTGCCTGCGCATCGGCGTGATGCCGATTCCGTGCATCGACATGCTGACGCAGAAGGACGTGCGCTATCGGGTGGAGCATTCCGGCGCCGCGGGCGCGATCACGACCGCGGCAAGCGCGCCGAAGTTCGCCGGCCTCGATCTGCGGGTTCGGGCGGCCGTAGGGGGTGCGCAGGGCTGGCTCGATCTCGACGCAGCCGTCGCTTCGGCCTCCGCGGATTGCCCGCCGGAGACAATCGCCATCGAGGATCCGGTGGCGATGTACTACACCTCGGGCTCGACTGGCGGGCCGAAGGGCGTCACGCACGCCGCCCGCGCGCTCTACGCCTGGCGCTTCGCCTCCGAGCTCTGGCAGGACCTCAAGCCCTCGGACCTCATGTGGTGCACGGCGGACACCGGCTGGAGCAAGGCGGGCACCGCGATTCTCTTCGGCCCGTGGAGCTGCGGCGCGGCGGTGCTCTTCTACCACGGCGCGTTCGAGCCGCGCGCGCGGCTCGCGCTGCTCGCGAAGCACCGCGTCACCGTGTTCTGCGCGGCGGCGACCGAGTTCAGGCGCCTGGTGAATGAGGACCTGGCGCCGTTCGATCTCGCCGCCCTGCGGCTTGCCGTGTCGGCAGGGGAGACGGTCAACCCGGAGATCGTGCGCCGCTGGCGCGAGCGCTCGGGCGTGCCGCTCCTGGATGGCTACGGCCAGACCGAGACGCTGATGACCGTGCTCAACTATCCTTTCATGCCCGTGAAGCCCGGCTCGATGGGCAAGCCGCTGCCCGGCGTGGAGACCGCTGTTCTCGACGGCCAGCTCGCGATCCGGCTGCCCAATCCGCAGATGATGCTCGGCTACTGGAACGAGCCGGAGCGCACGGCGGCGGGCAAGACAGTGGTGAACGGCGTCGAGTACTGGCTGACGGGCGACATGGTGCGCCAGGACGAGGAGGGCTACCTCTACTACGAGGGCCGCGCCGACGACATCATCAGCTCGGCGGGATACCGCATCGGGCCGACGGAAGTCGAGAACGCGCTGCTCGAGCACCCTGCGGTGCAGGAGAGCGCGGCGGTCGGCAAGCCCGACGCCGAGCGCGGCGAGATCGTGAAGGCCTTCGTGGTGCTCAAGCCGGGCCTGCACGGCAGCCCGCAGCTTGCCGGCGAGCTGCAGGAGCACGTGAAGCGCGTGACCGCGCCCTACAAGTACCCGCGCGAGATCGAGTTCGTGGCCGAACTGCCGAAGAACGCCTCGGGCAAGCTCCTGCGCCGCGTGCTGCGCGGGCACTAGCGCTCGTTGCCGGCTTGGCTAACGCTCGCGCGGGCGCCTCGCGCGGCGCGCTACTCGCGCAGCTTTCTCGCCTCCTTGGCCGCGGGCCGCTCGCAGCTTGCGGTGAGCCACGCCTTGAACTTGGGAAACTTCTCGAGCAGCGGGAACTTGTTGATCCACATCGAGTAGGTGACGCTCGCCACCATGAAATCGGCCATCCCCCACTCGTTGCCGCTGAAGCAGCGGTGCTTCGCGAGGTGGTCTTCCATCACCTGCATCTTCGGCAGGACCTGCTGCTCGGCTTCGGCGGCGAGCTTCTCGTTTCTCTGCTCGGCCGGCAGCAGGTGGCGGTGGCGCTGCATCGTGATCATGGAGGGCTCGACGTCGTTGGCGATGTAAAACGCCCATTGCAGCATGCGTGCCTTGCCCGCCGGGTCCTTCGGCCAGAGCAGGCACTGGTACTTCTCGGCGAGGTACAGGTTGATCGCCGCCGATTCCCACATCACGATGCCGTCGTCGTCGATGGTGGGCACGCGCTTGTTGGGATTCAGCGCCGCGTACCAGGGCTCCTTGGCGGTCGCGCCCTCGACGTTGATCGTGACGTTGACGTGCTCGTAGGGAATGTTCGCTTCCTTGCACAGCCAGGCCACGCGGAACGCGCGCGAGCGGTACTGGCCGTAGAGTTTCACCATGTCTCCTCCGGGGTTTCGTGGAACTGGCCTTGGGACTGCGCTATTCTCCGGAAGCGGTGCGCTGCGCGTCAATGCGATTTCGAGGAGAGCCATGAGCCAGCCCAAGCCCCACCTGGAGTTCGTCGGCGTCGACATGAAGAGCGGCTGGGAGGTGCCGCCCGGCTATCCGCCGGGCTTTACGCAGAAAGTGCTCGCCTCCGACATCGACGAGACTGCCAAGCGCGGCAGCCGCACCCGGCTGCTGCGTCTTGCGCCGGGGGCGTATTCCACCGAGCCCTTCGTGCACGACCACTGGGAGGAGGTGTTCCTGATACAGGGCGACCTCGTGGTGGGCAACGACGCCAAGGGCAAGGGCGGCAAGTCCTCGAAGGCCTTCACCTACGCCTGCCGGCCGCCGGGCGTGCATCACGGCCCGTTCACCTCCAAGGGCGGCTGCCTGCTCTACGAGATCCACTACTACGAGACCAGCGGCAAGCCGCGGAAGTGAGGAGGCGTCCATGCTGAAGAGCGGAGCGGAGCACCTGAGGTCCCTGCGCGACGGGCGTGTCGTCTACGTCGGCGGCGAGCGGGTCGACGACGTCACCACGCACCCGGCGTTTCGCAACGGCGCGCGCTCGATGGCGGCGATCTACGACCTGAAGGCGGCGAATCCCGAATTCAGCTTCGAGGAGCCGGCGGCGGGCGGCAAGGGCAAGGGCGCGTCGGCGAACGGCAAGCGCGAGCGTTTCAGCATCTACTTCCTGCGCGCGAAGTCGCAGGCGGACCTTGCCCGGCGCACCAAGCTGCACCGCGCCATCGCCGACCTGAGCCACGGGCTGCTCGGGCGCTCGCCCGACCACGTCTCCAGCTTCGTCACCGGCATGGCGATGAACCCGGCGGTGTTCGGCAAGTACGCCGACAATCTCACGCGCTACTACGAGCACATGCGCCGCGAGGACGTCTACGGCGTCTACGCGGTGATCCCGCCGCAGGCGGCGCGCAACCCCGAGTTCTACGTGAAGCAGAACCTGCCGATTCCCACGCTGCGCGTGGTGCGCGAGGACGACGACGGCGTGGTGATTTCGGGCATGAAGATGCTCGCCACCGGCGCGGTGTTCGCCAACGAGATCTGGATCGGCAACCTGATCCCGCTCGCCCCGAACCAGCTCCCCGAGTCGATCACCTGCGCGATCCCCGTGAACGCGCCCGGCGTGACGCTGTGGTCGCGCAAGCCCTTCGAGCTGCACGCGCCCAACGAGTTCGACAACCCGCTCGCCTGGCGCTTCGACGAGACCGACTCGATGGTGATGTGCGAGAACGTCAAGGTGCCCTGGGAACGGGTGTTCGTGCACATGGACGCGATCCTCGCGCGCGACATCTACATCAAGACGCCGGGCCACTGCTACGGCAACCACCAGTCCAACGTGCGCTTCCATTCGAAGATGCAGCTGCTGGTCGGGCTGGCGAGCAAGATCGCGCAGGCTTCCGGCGCGCACGAGATCCCTGCGGTGCGCGAGGTGCTCGGGCGCCTGTGCGCGCAGGAAGCGACGCTCGGCGGCATGATCGCCGGGCAGATCCAGGACGCCGAGGACTGGCCGGCGGGCTGGAAGACCTTCAACCGGCGCTACATGTACGCGGCGCTCAACTGGTGCACCGAGAGCCACTCGCAGATCATCGAGACGCTGCGCGAGCTGTGCGGCGGCGGCATCTTCCAGATGCCCGCCGACGTCACGGTGATGCACGACGCCAAGCTCAAGGAGCAGTTCGAGACCTATTGGCAGACGCCGCAGCTGCCCGCACTGGAGCGCATGAAGCTCTACAAGCTCGCCTGGGACCTGATCGGCTCGGAATTCGCCGGCCGCCACCTGCAGTACGAGAAGTTCTATGCCGGGGCGTCCTTCATCGTGCGCAACCACAACTACCGGGAAGCGCCCTGGGACGACTACCACAAGGTGGTCGAGGACCTGATGGCGAGCTACGGCGTGCCCGAGGCCTCGGGCGTGCGAAAGGTGGCCTGATGGACGTCAATCACCTGGTGATCGCCGGCTGGACGGGGCGCGACGAGTCGGCGCTGCAAAAGCACATCAAGGAGCTGGAGGAAATCGGCGTCAAGCCGCCGAAGACCACGCCGATCTTCTACCGCGTGGCGGCAAGTCTCTTCACCCACGCCACGGCGATCGAGGTGTCGGGGCCCGACACGAGCGGCGAGGTCGAATACGTGCTGCTGCAAAGGCCCGATGGCCTTTGGGTGACGGTGGGCTCGGACCACACCGACCGCAAGGCGGAGACCATCGGCGTGTCGCTCTCCAAGCAGCTTTGCGCCAAGGTGGCGTGCCCCGACGCGTGGCCGTATGCCGAGGTGCGGCCGCACTGGGACAAGCTCGTGCTGCGCGCCTGGGCGGACGGCGACCTCTACCAGGAAGGGCCGGTGACCGCAATGCGCTCGCCGGAGGACCTCACGCAGCGCTACGGCGGGCTGGTGCCGGGCGCGGCGATGTTCTGCGGCACGCTTGCCGCCAAGGGCGGCATCCGCCCGGCGACCGTCTTCCGCATGGAGCTCGAGGACCCCGTCCTCAAGCGCCGGCTGCAGCACGAGTACCGCATCCACGTCCTCCCGGTGGAGGGCTAGAAAATTGGGGTCAGGGCCGAATTATTTCTCGCGCAAATAATTCGGCCCTGACCCCGATTTTCAATACCGCACCAGCACCCGGTATTTCAGCGTTGTGCTGCCCTCGGCAGGCACGTTGATCTTCCACTCCGCGGTGCCCGAGGCGGCCTTGGCGTGCTTGTGGCTTTGCTCGAGCATGCTCCAGTCCCCCGGGACGGGCTCGCGCACGATTACGGTCACCGGCTCTTTCTTCGCGTTCTTGAGGACGAGCTCGTACGCGCTCTCGTGGACGTAGCTCCACGGGCTGTACGTGTCGCGCCGCTTGAAGTCCGACTGCTTCTTGTCGGCGGTGACGTCGAAGGCGTCGCCGAGCTTGAGGCGCACGCTCTCGTTCTTCGGCGTGTGGTCGATGGCGTCCTCGCCGATGAACTGGGCATTGCCCGCGCTGTCCTTCTTGTAGACGCGCACTACGCCCTTGGGCATCGGCATCCCCAGGCGCGCGGCCTCGCGGTTCTCGAACTGGACGAACACGCCTACTTTCATCTTCTGGCCGAGGTGGCCTACGCTCGAGCGGTAGTAGTAGTCGTTGCCCTGCAGCACGAGCTCCTTCGTCACGGGCACGCCGCTCGCGCCGAGCAGCGCGACCTGCTTGGTCTGCTTGTCGGCGATCGTCGTAGGGCGCCCGAGCGTGTAGAGGTGGTACTCGAAGAGCTGCTCTTGCGCCATGGCCGGTGCCGCTGCAACTCTCTCCGCGCGCAGCTGGCCGTTCTTTGCGGCGTAGCGCAGCTCGTCGCGCACGCGGTTGACGTCGCCCGCGACGAGTTGCAGGCGCGCGTTGGGGTAAGCGGTGCCGCTGGTGTTGGTGAGCGTCACCCAGCCGTTCAAGTCGAGCGCGCCGTCCTTCGCGTCGAGCTCGGCGACGTAGTCGGCCTTCCAAGACAGCCCGCCCGACAGGTAGGACAGCTCCACCGTCTGCGCGCCGGCGCGCGCGCTCGAGAGCTCGGTGACGAGTGTCGGGCGATCGCGCAGGTTGGGCGGGACGCTATCGAAGACGATGCGCCCCGGAAGACCGGTCTCGATGCGGTCGCCGATCTTCAGCACCACGCCGCTGTTCGCGGCAAGCACCGTCGCCTGCTCGATCGATTCCGCGCCGGTTGTGGGGTGCGTGCGCACGATGCGCACGCTGCGCCCGACGTACTTCTCGAGGAGCTTGGCGGGCGTGAGCAGGTCGAAGTCGAAGTTCTGCTCCAGCAGGGCGAGCGCGCCGGGGTGGGTGAGGCTGCGCAGCTGTGCCGTCTCGGGGCGCATGCGCCCGCTGACCTCGCGCAGGGCAAGCCGGTTTGGCCCCATGTCCAGCGTGATGCGCCGGGTGTCCTTCACCAGGGCGAGGTTCTCGTTGTAGATGGTGACGGCCACCGACTGCTGGTCCGAGAGGGTGCTCGGCTTCTCGGACACGGCGGCGTGCGCGCTGGAAATAGCGCACAGTGCGGCGGCGAGGGCGGCTGGCAGGGGCTTGAGTCTCATGACGCGTTCCTTTCGTTGTTGGCGACCTCCCTGTAAACGAAGGACAATCGAAAAAGGGTTAACAGGGAGCCACGATGACGGTTTCTCACGAAGGCGGCTGCGTGTGCGGTGCGGTGCGCTACCGCGTGAAGGCCCAGCCGCAGGCGGGGCTCGTGTGCCACTGCACCTGGTGTCAGCGGCGCTCGGGCAGCGCGTTCGCGTTCGTCGCCTACTTCAATGACGCGGACGTGGAGTTCCTGCGTGGGCGCATGACTGACTACGAGCACCGCTCCGACGAGACGGGCCGGTGGCTGCGGATCGGGTTCTGCCCGGTCTGCGGCACCCCCGTCACCCACACGACCGAGCTAAGGCCGGGCCTGCGTGGCATCTCCGCGGGTACGCTCGATGACAAGGACTGGTTCCGCATCGACCGCCACATCTGGTCGCGCTCCGCGCGCCCCTGGGTCACGATCCCCGAGGGGGTGGAGGTCTACGAAAAAGGCTCGGCCGGCGCGACGCCAATACGGCGGTAGAGAATTGGGGTCAGGGCCGAATTATTTCTCGCAAGAATAATTCGGCCCTGACCCCAATTTTCGACGCGAGAAGAAATGCGGCCCTGACCCCAATTTTCAGGCGACGGTCACGCCGCGCACGTTGTGGCGCTCGATGAGTTGGGCGACGAGGCCGGAGGACTTGATGTCCCGCGCGAACTCGCGCAGATAGGCGGCGGCAGCGGGCCGGCCCTTGGGCGTGCCGATCGCCTGCTGCACGGCGGTGAAGCGGCCTTCCAGGATGCGAGAGCCCGGGAGCTTCTCGCGGTCCTGCAGCAGGCGCGGTTTGAGGCCCGCGAGCACGTCGAGCTTCTCTTGCAGGAAGAGCTGCCAGGAGCCCTCGATGCCTTCCGCGCGTACCAGCTCAGCCTGCTTGATATTGCGCGCGAGCCAGAGGTCATAGGCGCTGCGGTTCGCGACCGCGATGCGCACGCCCTTGCGGTCCACCTCGGCGATGGACCGGATCGGCGAGCCGGCGGGCACCAGGTAGGTGGCCTCGATCTCGATGTAGGGCTCGGTGAAGTCGATCTCGCTCGCGCGCTGCGGCTCCGCGCCGATGAAGGCGACGTCCCAGGCGCCGGTCTTCGCGGCGTCGGCCACCGGGCCGGCCGCCGGATACAGCACCAGCTCGAACGCGACGCCGAGGCGCCGCGCGAGCTCCTGCGCGAGATCGGGCACGATGCCGCCGACGCCGTCGGCGGATTGCTTGCTGACGAGGAGGAAGTTGCCGAGATTGACGCCTACGCGCAGCCTCCCGGTGGGTGCCAGCGCGCTCTTCGCCGTGGCCGGCGCCGGGTCCTGCGCGGATGGCGACATCGCGCTCAGGCCCCTGCGCGCAGCTTCGCCAGCGCCGGCTTCAGGTACGCGAGGAACCCCTCGGGGTTCTCCGTCATCGGGAAATGCCCCAGGCCCTTCATCGCCTGGAACTCGGCACCGGGGATCCTGGCCGCCGTGAGGCGCGACATCTCGGGCGTGCAGGAGTAATCGTATTCGCCGGTGAGCATGATGACGGGGCACTTGCGCGTGTCGATGCGCGCCACGCGCTCGCGCGCGTCCCAGTCGTGCGCGTAGAACTCGATGTCGCCGTGGAACACGCCGTAGCCGCCCTGCGAGTATTCCCACCAGATCTCGATCGCGCGCGCGCGCGGCGTGGTGGGCGACATGAGGCCGTAGATCCACTCCGGCACCGCGAGCGCCTGGTTGTACAACGCATGCTTGGCGAAGGGCACTTCGCGGCCCGTGATCTTGTCGCAGGCCTCGCAGGCGATGACGCCGCCCAGCCGGTCGGCGAACCGGTAGGCCATCTCGAGGCAAATTTGCCCGCCCATGGACGAGCCCATCAGCACGGGGCGCCGCAAGCCCAGGCCGCGGATCACCGCGTCGATGCAGCCGGCATACCGGTCGGTATTCAGGCGCCACTCGCCCGGCACGCCGCCCTGCGGCGGCAGGCTCTTGCCATGCCAGGGCAAATCGAAGGCCGTCATGCGCCACTGCGTGAGCAGCTCCGCATCGTTCATCAGGCGGTGGAACTGCCGCGTGTCCGAGCCGGCGGTGTGCAGGAACAGCAGGTCACGGCCGCTGCCCGCCTGCTCGAAGTAGATGCGGTGCGCCCGCCCCTCGATCTCGATCGAGGCGTAGTGCCCCGCGATCGGCTCGACAGTGCCCGCAGCGGTCGCCGCCACCGGCCCCTCGGGGCGCAGCGCGCCGGGATCGCGCCCATTGGCCACCCAGCGCGCGAGCTCGAGCGTTCGGCGCACGAGGTGCGCGTGCTGCAGGAGCTTCTGCTCGTCGCCCGCGACCGAGAACTCGGGCACGCGGAATTTCATCGCCAGCACATTGTGGCAGGGTGCGGGGGGCACGGGCGCGAGGAACTTCGCCCAGATGTGCGCGGGCGCGCGCATCGTGAAATCTGCTTGTGCGGAGCCCGGCCGGATGCCGGTCAACGTGCCGTCGGCGAACTCGAGAGTCGCTGAGGTGCCGCCAGCGTCGACGGCGATGCGCACATTCGCACGGCCGCCAAGGTTGGCGAGCTCCGCGTCGTCGCGGCAGGCGCGTTCCCAGTCGGTGCAGAAGGCCGGCGCAGGAAAACCGGCGTGGCCGGGAAAATCGCGGTCAGATCCCGACCGGGGGAAACCGGGGTCAGACCCCAAGCGAGGAGAACCGGGGTCTGACCCCATGGCGGGGTCTGACCCTTTAGTAGAGGTCGAAGTACTCACGTTGCTCCCAGTCGCTGACTTCGAGGTTGGCGCGCGCGATCTCGGCTTCCTTGATGCGGCAATAGTAGTCGATGAAGATCTTGCCCAGCCCCGCGCAGAGCGCCTCGTCCTCCTTCAGGCAGGCGAGCGCCTCGCCGAGCGTTCGCGGCAGGAATTCGGCCTTGGCTTCGTAGGGCGTGTCGGCCGAGGGCGGCGGCGCGAGCTTGCGCTCGAGCCCGTCGAGGCCCGAGTACACCTGCGACGCAAAGTAGAGATACGGATTCGCCGCCGGCTCGCCCGCGCGGTTCTCGATCCTCGCGTGCGCGTCGCCTGGCCTGCCCACCACGCGCAGCAGCGCGCCGCGGTTCTCCTTGCCCCAGATGACGCGGTCGGGCGCGAGCGAGTAGGGGCGGTAGCGCTTGTAGCCGTTCAGCGTAGGCGTCGAGAGCGCGGCGGCGCCTTTCGCGTGCTCCAGCAGCCCGGCGAGCCACTGCCGGCCGGTTTCGGAAAGGTCCGCCTTGGCCGCGGTGAAGGCGTTCTTGCCGATCCTGCGCAGCGATTGGTGCAGGTGCCAGCCCGAGGACATGACGTTCGGCAGCTTCGGCCGGCACATGAAGGTCGCGTGGTAGCCGTGGCGGCGCGCGCTCTGCTTGATGGCGCTGCGCATCAGGATCATGGCGTCGGCGGCTTCGAGGCCGGGGAGCACGCCCAGGGTGAACTCGAACTGGCTCGGCCCGAACTCGACTTCGAAGGAACGCAGCGGCAAGCCGAGCGCCTCGAGGTCCTTGCGCAGGAACTCCACCACCGGGTCGATCTGGTCGTAGCGCTGCTCGGTGAGGTACTGGTAGCCGGTGGTGAGCAGCTCGACCGCCGGCGGCTCGCCCGGCTGGCCCGCGTCGTCGGGCCGCAGGTGGGGATCGACGATGCGAAAGACGTGGAACTCGACTTCCAGCCCCGCCATGAACTCGTATCCCGGCTCGGCGAGCTCGGCGAGTGCCTTCTTCAGCACCGCGCGCGTATCGAACGGTACCGGCCGCCCGTCCTGGAACTGCAGGTCGCACAGCAGCCAGCCGGTCTCGGGCGCCCACGGCAGCACGCGGAACGTCGTGGCGTCCGGCATCATCAGCACGTCCGCAGCGCCCTGCATCTCCGGGTAGCCGACGCCGCCGCCCGGCGTGAACGCCGGAAACACCGTGCGGTGCGAGGTGTCCTTGAGAAGCAGCGTGCTGGTGACCGTGACGCCGCGCTCGAGGGCGGCCTTCGCTTCCGACGCGGCGAGCGTCTTGCCGCGCAGCACGCCATGCTGGTCGGCGAACGAGAAGCGCACCGCCTTGAGGCCGCGCGCCTCGATCTCCTTGAGAACCTTCACGCCGCCCACGCCGCTTTCTTCCTGCGCGTCGCGTCGGACTCCTTCCAGTATTCCTCCATGCGCGCGCTCGGCCCGATGCCGTCGATCGCCGGCGGGCCGGTGAGCGCGCTCGCCTGTGCGTCATCGACGACCATCAGCGGCTTTTCGCCGGCCTCGCTCTTGCGGATCGCATCCACCAGGAGGCGGCGATAGAGCACGATGCCCTTGTCGGAGCTGCCCAGGTTCTCCTGCGTGCGGTCCTGGATCGGGCCCTGCGACTCGCAGGCGAACTGGTCGTGGATGTTGATATCGAAGCCCATGCCCGTGAAGGTCTTGGTGCGCTGCTCCTCGGGATTGAAGCCCCAGCCGTTTGCGCGCCCGAAGATCGGCCTGTAGTCGGGCGCAGGATAGGTCCGCAGGCGCTGGTTGCGCATGGTGTCCTTGTCTACCGGCGCGCCGAAGCTGGTGAAGATCGAATACCAATAGCAGCCGGTGTCGTCCACCGGCACGTGAAACTGCGTGATCGTCATGTCCGCATTCATGGGAATGACGAACGCCTGCGGGAAGAGCACGTTGGTCACGCGGATGTGCGCCTGCGCGTCGCTGAGCTTGCGCAGCGTCTGCAGGCGCATGCCGTAGTCGGTGCGCTCGACGCGGATCTCGGGCCGGTCGTATTCGCGCAGCACCTTGCTGATCGGCAGGCTCGAGTCGGCGGGCGTGCCGCGGAACTGCTTGCCGTAGTTCGCCGCCGGGTCCTCGTCTTCGAAGTACTTGTGCAGCCACGAGGCGTGCGCGGGATCGATGCCCACTTCGAGGGCCTGCAGCCAGTTGCAGTCCCAGTAGCCCTTGAAGGCGAAGGTATAGGCCTCGGGGGCGACGAAGCAGTCGAAACGCGGGAAGGCGGGCGGTGCGCCCGCGCCGAGATAGGCGAAGAGGATGCCGCTCCTTTCCAGGATGGGGTAGGCGACCGTGCGGATCTGCTCGCACATGCGGCTGCCTTCAGGCTCGGCGGGCGTTTCCACGCACTTGCCCGCGGCGTCGAACTTCCAGCCGTGGAACGAGCAGCGCAGGCCATCCGGCTCGAGCCTCCCGTAGGCGAGGTCCGCGCCGCGGTGGGGGCAGTGGCGCTGCATCAGCGCGTACCCGGCGCCCGCCTGGTAGAGCACCAGGTCCTCGCCGAGCACGCGCACCGCCTTGACCGGCCGCTCGCCTCGCAGCTCGTCGGCGAGCGCGACCGGCTGCCAGTAGCGGCGCAGGAGCCGCCCGCAGGGCGTGCCCGCGCCGATGCGCGTCATCAGGTCGTTCTGCTCCGCACTGATCATGGGTCAGGTGCCGTTGGCCGCAACGCTCTTGGCCTAGATGCCGAGGTACCGATGCTGCATGTCGCGATTCTCGCGCAGCTGGGCGGAGCTGCCGCTCCACACCACGCGCCCCTTCTCCAGCACGTAGTGCCGATCGGCGACGCGCGTGAGCGCGTTCACGTCCTTGTCGATGACCAGGATCGCGAGACCTTCGGTCTTCAGCTGCTCGATGGAGCGGTAGATATCCGCGCGTATCAGTGGCGCGAGGCCTTCGGTCGCCTCGTCGAGGATCAGCAGGCGCGGATTGGTCATCAGCGCGCGGCCGATCGCCAGCATCTGCTGCTCGCCGCCGGAGAGCTGGTTGCCGTAGTGCTGCTGGCGCTCCTGCAGGTTCGGGAACAGGCCGAATACCCTCTCCAGCGTCCACGGCGAGCCCTGCCGGCTGCGGTTTGCCGCCGTGGCGACAAGGTTTTCGTACACCGTGAGATTGGGAAACACCTGCCGGCCCTCGGGCACCAGGCCGAGGCCCGACTTGGCGACGCGAAAGGACGGTAGCCCCGAGATCTGCCTGCCGTCCATGCGCACGCTGCCGCCCCTGGGCCGCACCACGCCCATGATGGAGAGCACGGTCGTGGTCTTGCCCATGCCATTGCGCCCCAGCAGCGTGACCACCTCGCCCTGCGCGATGTCGAGCGACACACCAAACAGCACCTGCGACAGGCCGTAGGCGGTCTCGAGGCCCTCGACCTTCAGCATCAGGCCTCCTCCCCGAGGTAGGCGCGCCGCACCTCGGGATTGGCGCGCATCTCCCCGGGCGCTCCGCTGGCGATGATGCGGCCGTAGACCAGCACCGAGACCCGGTCGGCGAGCGAGAACACCGCGTCCATGTCGTGCTCGACCAGGATGATGGTGCGCTTGCCCTTCAGGCCCTGCAGGAACTGCACCATGCGCTGCGATTCCTCCAGCCCCATGCCGGCCACCGGCTCGTCCAGCAGCAGCAGGCGCGGGCGCGTGGCGAGCGCCATCGCGACTTCGAGCTGGCGCTGCTCGCCGTGCGCGAGGTTGGCGGCGAGCACGTCGGCGCGTGCGCCGAGGCCGACTTCCTCGAGCATGGCGCGCGCGGGGTCGCGCAGTGCGCGCTCCTCGCGTGCGGGCTTCCAGAAGCGGAAGCTGTGCCCCGCGTGCGCCTGCACCGCGAGCGCGACGTTGTCGAGCGCACTGAAGTCGCGATAGATGCTGGTGATCTGGAACGAGCGCGCGAAACCCTTGTGCGCGCGTTGCGGCGCGGACAGGCGCGTGACGTCTTCGCCCGCGAAATGGATGCTGCCCGCATCGGGGCGCAGGTTGCCGGCGAGCTGGCTGATGAGCGTGGTCTTGCCGGCGCCGTTCGGGCCGATGATGGCGTGCGTCTCGCCCTCGCGCAGCTCGAGGCTCACGCCGTCGGTGGCGGCAAGCGCGCCGAAGGACTTGCGCAGCTCGCGCACCTCGAGGATCGCGTCAGCCATGCTTGCCTCCCGGCAGCAGCCCGGCCAGCCCACGCTTGAAGAACAGCACGCTCAGGATCAGCAGCGGGCCGAGGATCACCTGCCAGTGCTGCGTCCAGCCCGCGAGCAGGTCCTCCACGATGAGCAGCGCGAAGGCGCCCAGCGCCGGACCCGGCGTGGTGGCCATGCCGCCCAGGATCACCATGAACATGATCTCGCCCGAGCGCGTCCAGTCCATGAAGGCGGGCGCGATGTAGGCGGTGTGGTTCGCGAGCAGGGCGCCGGCCAGCCCGCACATCGCGCCGGCAATGACGAAAGCGGCGAGCTGATACGGGTAAGGCGAGAAGCCAATGGCGCGCGAGCGCGCTTCATTGGACTTGGCGGCCCGCAGCACCATGCCGAAGCGCGAGTTCACGAGGCGGTGCACGAGGAACATGCACGCCAGCAGCAGCACCAGCACCACGTAATAGAACGCCAGCGGGTCGCCGAGGTCGACCAGCCCGGAGAACTGGCTCTTCACCTTGAGGCGCATGCCGTCGTCGCCGCCGTACTCCTCCACCGAGATGCCGAGGTAGTACAGCATTTGCGTGAAGGCGAGCGTGATCATGATGAAGTAGATGCCGCGCGTGCGCACCGAGATCGCCCCGATGGCGAGCGCCACGAGCGCGGAGGCGAGGATTGCCACCGCCCACTGCAGCCAGCCGTTGTGAAGGCCGTAGAAGGCGAGGATGCCCACCGAGTACCCGCCCACGCCGAGATAGGCCGCGTGGCCGAAGGACACCAAGCCGCCGTAGCCCAGGATCAGGTTGAGGCTCACCGCTGCGATGCCGAAGATCATCACGCGCCGCAGCAGCTCGATGTAATACGGTTGCCCGATCCAGGTCGCGAGCGGCGGCACGGCGAGCAGCAGCAGCACGCAGGCGCCGAGGATCAGGGTGCGCGGGCGCATCAGCTCTTCGCCGGGAACAGGCCGGCGGGGCGCACCGCCAGCACCACTGCCATCAGCAGGTAAATCAGCATCGAGGCGAGCGCCGGGCCGGCGGCCTCGGCGGCGGGCGGCGAGATGAAGTGCCCGAGGAGCGGCTTCAAGAACGCGCGCCCCAGCGTATCGACCATGCCGACGATCAGCGCGCCGACCAGCGCGCCGCGGATGGAGCCGATGCCGCCGATCACGATCACCACCAGCACCTGGATGAGGATCAGCTCGCCCATGCCGGGTTGCACCGCGTAGATCGGCCCGGCCATCAGGCCGGCGAGGCCGGCGAGCGCCGCGCCGAAACCGAACACCACGGTATAGAGCAGGCGGATGTTGATGCCGAGCGCGGCGACCATGGTGCGATTGGACGCCCCCGCGCGGATCAGCATCCCGAGACGCGTGCGCGTCACCACGTACCACAGCACGGCGCCGACCACGAGGCCCACGCCGATCACCAGCGCGCGGTACACCGGGTAGATCGACCCGGGGATGATCTCGATGAAGCCCTGCAGGTAGGAGGGCAGCGACGTGTAGAGCGCCGCCCGGCCCCAGATGATGGCGATCAGCTCGTTGAAGAACAGGATCAGGCCGAAGGTGGCGAGAACCTGGTCGAGGTGGTCGCGCTCGTACAGCGTCCTCAGTGCGATAACCTCCACCAGCATGCCGACCACCAGCGTGCCGAGGAGGCCGAGCAGCACGCCGAGCGGGTAGGAGCCCGTCCATTGCACGGCGGCGACCGTCAGGTAGGCGCCGACCATGTAGAGCGACCCGTGCGCCAGGTTGACGAGGTTCATGATGCCGAACACCAGCGTCAGCCCGGCGGCCATCAGGAACAGCATCACGCCGAACTGCAGCCCGTTCAGCGCCTGCTCGAAGAGGAGGATGAAGTTCACAAAAAAGAAGGGCGCGGCATGCGGCCGCGCCCCTCGGCTAGCGTTGAGCGGCGGCGATCACCAGGCCATCTTGCAGTCCTGGTAGTAGGCATCCTTGTGCTTCTCGAATACCTTGCGCTGGATGCGCATCTCGACATCGCCGCCCGGGCGTTTCTCCGCCCGGATCAGGTAGTAGTCCTGGATCGGGTGCTGGTTGACGTTCCACTGGAATTTGCCGCGGATCGAGTCATAGTCGGCCTTGCGCATCGCGGCCACCACCGCCTTGGTGTCCTTCAGGCTGCCCTTGTTCATGCGCACCGCGGAGTCGATCAGCATCATGCCGTCGTAGCTCTGCGCGCCGTAGAAGGAGGGCGTGTAGCCGTACTTCTTGCGGAAGTAGGCCACGTATTTCTCGCTCGCGGGCACCTTCAGGTCGGGGCTCCAGAACTTCGTTTCCCACTGGCCGATCGCCGATTCCTTGAGCGCGGGCAGCGTGGTCTCGTCCACCGTGAACACCGAGTACAGCGGAATGCGCTCGCGCAGGCCGGCCTGGAAGTACTGGCGCACAAACTGCACGCCCATGCCGCCCGGATAGAACACGAACGCGGCCTTGGGGCTCTTGGCGCGCAGCTGCGTGATCTCCGCCTGGTAGTCCTGCTGGCCCGGCGTGGTGAAGATCTCCTCGACGATGCGTCCCTTGTAGAAGCGCTTGAAGCCCGCGACCATGTCCTTGCCGGCCTGGTAGTTGGGCGCCAGGATGTAGACGTCGTTGATGCCCTGCTCCTGCATGAACTTGCCCATCGCCTCGGGCGTCTGGTCGTTGTTCCAGGAGGTGGAGAAGTATTGTGGGTGGCAGGCCTTGCCGGCGAGCGGGCTGGCGCCCGCATTGGTGCCGACCATCACCTTGCCCGCGCCGGTGACTACGGGCACGACCGCCATCATGACGTGCGACCAGATGATCCCGGAGACGATGTCCACCTGGTGCTTCTTCAGCATCTCCTCGGCGACCTGCACCCCGACATCGGGCTTGAACTGGTCGTCGCCGAAGATCACCTCGACGGGCACGCCGCCCATCTTGTTGCCAAGCTGGTCCATCGCCAGCTCGACCGAGTCCTTCATGTGCTTGCCGATGATGCCGGCGGGGCCGGTGAGCGTGGTGATGAAGCCGATCTTGATCTTCTGCTGCGCGGATGCGAGCGGCGCGAAAGCGAGCGATGCGGCGGCAACGGCTGCCGCGAGCATGCGGATGGGGGTGCGCACGATGTTTCCTCCTCGATTTATGTGCGCGTCCAGTCTAGCAAGCGGCGCCGAGGGGTGTCTAGGGAAGTGCCCGGCCAGTTGCGTGCGGTGGCACTAAATTTCATGCCTGGTCGCCTCGGACGGAATGCGGGCGTCCTCCGGTTAGACTGCGCTCATGCTCAGGCTCTCCGGGGTCACCAAGCGCTTTGGCGGGCGTACCGTGCTCAACAAGGTGTCCTTCGAGGTCGCGCCCGGCGAGCACGTGGCGGTGCTGGGAGAGTCGGGCATCGGCAAGTCCACGCTGCTCAACGTCATCGCGGGCCTCGAGCCGGTGGACGCGGGCTCGATCGCCTACGACGGCTTCGAGATGGCGGCGCTCTCGGACGACGCCGCCACGCGCGTGCGTCGCGACCACTTCGGCTTCGTGTTCCAGGCGTTTCACCTGCTGCCGCACCTGGATGCGGAGCAGAACGTGGGGCTGCCGCTGCTCCTGCGCGGCACGCCGCCCGAGGAGATCCGCACACGCGCGCGCACGCTGCTCGGTGCGGTGGGGCTCGGCGGCCGCGAGAACGCGATGCCGCGCGAGCTCTCCGGCGGCGAGCTGCAGCGCGTGGCGATTGCGCGTGCGCTGGTCGGCGAGCCCAGGCTGGTGCTCGCGGACGAGCCCACCGGCAACCTCGACCCCGACAACGCGCGCCAGGTGCTCGAGATCCTGCGCGGGCAGGTGAAGAAGCACGGCGCCGCCGGCATCCTCGTCACCCACTCCGAAGCCGCGGCCGCCACCTGCGACCGCCAGTACCGCCTCACCACCGAAGGCCTCAAGCCCGCCTGAAAATTGGGGTCAGGGCCCGAAAAATGGGGTCAGGGCCGCATTTCATCTCGCAAGAGAAATGCGGCCCTGACCCCAATTTTCAGGCAGAAGGGAAATGCGGCCCTGACCCCAACTTTCTAACCCCAATTTTCTACCGGCGGAAGAGTTTCCTCGCGGGGTACGGCAGCGCCTTGGCGCCGAGGGCTTCTTCGATGCGCAGGCCTTCGTTCCACTTGGCCATGCGTTCCGACCGCGCGAAGCTGCCGACCTTGAGTTGCGGCACGCCCCAGCCCACGGCCAGGTGGACGATCGACACATCTTCGGTCTCGCCCGAGCGCGCTGACACGATGGCGCGCATGCCTTTCTCCTGCGCCGCCTTCCAGCAGGCGAGCGTCTCGCTCACGGTGCCGACCTGGTTGGGCTTGAGCAGCACGGCATTCGCGAGCGCCGGGTCGAGCTTTGCCGCCGCGGTGACGAACAGGTCGTCGCCCACGATCTGCAGCCGGCCGCCATGCGCCTTGGTGAACGCCGCCATCGCCGCGGTGTCGTGCTCGGCGAACGGATCCTCGATGGACACGATCGGATAGCG
>DASTHP010000206.1:0-3451 GCA_035718125.1 Burkholderiales bacterium
TCGATGCGCAACTGGATCGTGCGCGAGACGGGCTCGATCCCGCCCAAGGCCGATTTCGAGCTGCACATGGTGACCGGCATCCTGCTGGAAGCCGCGGCGATTGCCACGCAGCCGCCCGGCATGATGCTGCCCTCGGGCCCCAAGCGCATGAGCTTCGCGCGGCGCGTGCCGCACGGCGTGGTGGGCGTGATCTCGCCCTTCAATGCGCCGCTCATCCTCTCCAGCCGCGCGGTGGCGCCGGCGCTCGCGCTGGGCAACGCCGTGGTGCTCAAGCCCGACCCGAATACGCCGGTGTCGGGCGGCTTCATGATCGCGCGCCTGTTCGAAGCCGCGGGGCTGCCCGCGGGGCTGCTGCACGTGCTGCCGGGCGACGCGACGGTAGGCGAGGCAATGATCAGGGACCCGAACATCGCGATGATCTCCTTCACTGGCTCGACCGCGGCGGGCAAGCGCGTGGGGCAGCTCGCGAGCGAGCACCTGAAGCGCGTGACGCTCGAGCTCGGCGGCAAGAACTCGACCATCGTGCTCGACGACGCGGACCTCGACGTCGCCGCCTCGAGCGCCGCCTGGGGCGCCTACCTGCACCAGGGCCAGATCTGCATGGCGACCGGCACCGTCCTCGCGCAGAAGAAGATCGCGCGCGACCTCACCGAGCGCCTCGTGGCCAAGGCGAAGAACCTGCCGGTGGGCGATCCGAGCGCGGGCCCCTGCGCCCTCGGGCCGATCATCAGCGGCCGGCAGCTCGAGCGCATCGACGGCATCGTCAGGGACGCCATCGCCAAGGGCGCGGTGCTGCGCGCCGGCGGCACCTACGACCGGCTCTTCTACAAGCCGACGGTGCTCGAGGGCGTTCGCCCGGACATGCGTGTCTACACCGAGGAGGTCTTCGGGCCCGTGCTGTGCGTGCTCGAGTTCGACACCGACGAGGAAGCGATCGCGCTCAACAACGCCACCGAGTACGGCCTGTCTACGGGCGTCATCACGCAATCGGTCGAGCGCGCGATGAACTTCACCGCCAAACTCAGGACCGGCATCATCCACGTCAACGACCAGACCGTAGCCGATGAGCCCTGGGTCCCGTTCGGCGGCCGCGGCGCTTCCGGCAACGGCGGTAGGCACGGCGGCGTCGCGAACTGGGAAGAGTTCACCCAGTGGCAGTGGGTCACGATTCAGGACAAGGCGACGCCGTATCCGTTCTGAATTCTAGAACGTCCCGGGGAACGCGCCGCCGTCCATGAGGAGGTTCTGGCCGGTGATGTAGCCGGCGTGCACGCTGGCGAGGAACGCGCAGGCGGCGCCGAACTCCTCGATGGTGCCGAAGCGCTTCGCGGGATTGGCGTCGGCGCGCTGCTTGGCGAGCTCCGCCGCCGTCTTGCCGAGCTTCTTTGCGTTGAACTCCATGTTGCCGCGCAGCCGGTCGGTGTCGAAGGGCCCGGGCAGCAGGCCATTGATCGTCACGTTGTGCTGCGCCACCTGCCGCGAGAGGCCGGCGACAAAGCCGGTGAGGCCCGTGCGTGCGCCGTTGGAGAGCCCCAGCTCCGGGATCGGCATCTTCACCGCGCCCGAGGTGATGTTGATGATGCGCCCGAACTTGCGCGCGATCATGGCGTCGATGGTCGCCTTGATGAGCTCGATCGGCGTGAGCATGTTGGCGTCCACCGCCTTGATCCAGTCCTCGCGCGACCAGTTGCGGAAATCGCCTGGCGGGGGGCCGCCGGCGTTGTTCACGAGGATGTCGGGGCTCGGGCAGGCGGCGAGCGCCTGCGCGCGGCCTTCCGCCGTGGTGATGTCGCCCGCGACCGCGACGACCTTGGCGCCCGTGCTCTTGCGGATTTCCTCCGCGGTGGCTTCCAGCGCTTCCTTGCCGCGCGCGGTGATGACCAGGCTCACGCCCTCGCGTGCCAGCGCCATGGCGCAGCCTTTGCCGAGGCCCTTCGATGCCGCGCAGACGAGCGCGCTCTTTCCCTTGATCCCCAGATCCATGTTCTTCAGCCTTTCTTCAATGTGACGAGCAATACGCCGCCGATGACCAGCGCGCCGCCGGCGAGCTGCAGCGCCGTGAGCGCGCCCTCGAGCAGCACGAAATCCGCGAGCACGGTAGTTACCGGCCCGAGCGCGCCGATCAGCGCGAAGTGGTTGGCGCCGATGCGCTTCAAGGACTCGGCGACGAGGAACACCGGGAGCACCGTGCAGACGGTGGCCAGCAGTATCGCGTAGATCCACACCGTCCCCGGCAGCGTGAGTGCCGCGGGGCCCTCGAGCAGCGCGAACTGGACGACCGCCGGCACGGTGGAGATCATCATCGTATAGGCGGTGAAGCGCATCGAGCCCACGCGCTTGATGAGCTGGCTGCCGGTCACGAGGTACACCGCATAGCACATGGCCGAGCCGAAGACGAGCGCCGCGCCGAAGAGGAACAGGCGATGCTCCGGGCCCGCGCCGAGCTGGTGCGAGAGCACCAGCGCGATGCCGGCGTAGGTCAGGCCGAGCGCCGCGAGCTCGCGCGCGGTGGGACGCTTGGCGAGAAACAGCGCCGAGAGGATGACCACCAGCGTGGGATACAGGAACATGATCAGCCGCCCGAGGCCCGCGGGCACGTACTGCAGGCCGAGGAAGTCGAGCAGGCTCGCGAGGTAATAGCCGAGGAACCCGAGACCTACGATGCCCAGCCAGTCGCGGCGCGCGATGGGCGGCTCGTGGCGCAGCCACCACGCCACCGCGGCGAAGAAAGGCAGGGCGAGCGACATGCGCAGGAATAGGAGCGTCGTGGCGCTCACCGGCGCCGCGCCGTAGCCGAGCTTGATCAGGACCGGGCGGAAGGCAAAGGCGATGGTGCCCGCCAGCGCAAACAGCGCCCCCCAGGCGCGGTAGCCGGCAGGCGTCAACGCTTTTTGCCGCCGAGCAGCGAGCCGAGCACTCCGCGAATGAGTTCGCGACCGACCTGCGAGCCTACGGTGCGCGCGGCGCTCTTCGCCATCGCCTCGATGAGGCCCTGCGACTGCTTGCCGCCGCGCGGGCCGGTCTTGCCGAAGAGGATGTCGGAGGCGAGGCTGCCCGCACCTGTCTGCTGCGGTTTCTGCTCCGCGGCCGCCTTCTCCTGCGCGACTTCCTCGGCGCGCGCCTTGAGCCTCTCGTAGGCCGACTCGCGGTCCACCTGCTTCTCGTAGTGGCCGGCCACCGGCGAGGCCGCGATCGCCGCCTTGCGCTCGGCCTCCGTGATCGGGCCGAGCTGGCTTCCCGGCGGCACCACGAACGCGCGCTCGGTGACGTTGGGCCGGCCCTTCTCGTCCAGCAGGCTCACCAGCGCCTCGCCCACGCCGAGCTCCGTGATCACCTGCTCGATCTTGAGCTTCGGGTTGGGGCGCATGGTCTCGGCGGCCGACTTCACCGCCTTCTGGTCTTTCGGCGTGAAGGCGCGCAGCGCGTGCTGCACGCGGTTGCCGAGCTGCCC
>DASTHP010000207.1:0-12150 GCA_035718125.1 Burkholderiales bacterium
CGAGCTGGCGCGCGGCCCAGGCGAGGTCGACGTTGCCGCCCGAGATCACGACGCCGACCTTCCTGCCCTGCGCGTCGATCTTGCCCTGGAGCAGCGCGGCGGCCGCGAGCGCGCCGGTGGGCTCGACGACGATCTTCATGCGCTCCCAGAGGAAGAACATCCACTTGAGCAGCTCCGCGTCGGTCACGGTGAGAAAGTCGCTCACGTTCTTCTGAATGATGGCGAAGGTGAGCTTGCCGAGCGACATCGTGCGCGCGCCATCGGCGATGGTCATGGGCAGCGGCACGCTCACGAGCTTGCCAGCGCGGAAGGCGCGCAAGCCGTCGTCGCCCGCGGCGGGCTCCACGCCGATGACGCGGCAGCCCGGCGCGAGATGCTGCGCCGCGATCGAGCAGCCGGAGAGCAGGCCACCGCCGCCGCAGGGCACCATCAGGATGTCGAGCGGCCCCGTCTCCTCGATCAGTTCCTTCGCCGCGGTGCCCTGGCCGGCAAGGATGTGCGGGTGGTCGAAGGGCGGGATGACGGTCAGGCCCCGCTCGCCGGCCAGCTGCTCGGCGATCTTCTGCCGGTCCTCGTTGCTCGCGTCATAGAGCACCACTTGCGCGCCGTAGCCGCGCGTGGCCTCGAGCTTCACCTTCGGGGCATCGGTCGGCATGACGATGGTGGCGGGCACGCCGAGGAGCTTGCCGGAGAGCGCCACGGCCTGCGCATGATTGCCCGAAGAGAAGGCGACGACGCCCCTGCGCTTCTGTTCGGCCGAGAGCTGCGACAGCGCGTTGTAGGCGCCGCGGAACTTGAAGGCGCCCATGCGCTGGAAGTTCTCGCACTTGAAATGCACCTTGGCGCCGGTGAGCGCGTCGACGGTGCTCGAGGTGAGCACCGGCGTGCGCTTGGCGAAGGGCTTGATGCGCTCGTGCGCGGCGGCGACGTCGGCGTAGGTCACTTCCATCGGTTCAATGCCTCCCGGGCGATGTCCTCGCCCCATTCCTGCAGGAAATGCCCGCCCTCCGCGTGCACATAGGGTTCGGGGCAATTGCGGATCAGCTTGCGCAACGCGTTCATCACGGGCGGTCCGAGCACGGGATCGGTCGCGCCGATCGCCATGAAGCTCTCGCCTTGCCATGCGTTCGACCACCAGTCGCGCGCTTTGCGCGAAATCGCCGCGCCCGGTGCATCCGGCCGGTCGGGCACCAGGTTCGGAAACGCGCGCGCGCCCGCTTTGGAGGCGAGGTCCGGATAAGGCGCGTCGTAGGCGTCGGCCTCGGCCTGCGTCAGGTGCTTGCACGTGCGCTGCATGAGCTTGCCGCAGGGCAGGTCGGGCGTCTTGTTCACATACGCGCGCCAGGCGACGAACCCTTCGGACAGCGGCACATCGCCCGTGCCGAGCGCAGTGTTCATGACCAGCAGCCGCTCGAAACGCTGCGGCATCTCCATCGGCAGCGTGAGCCCGAGCAATCCACCCCAATCCTGCACCACGAGCGTGAGGCGCGAGAGGTCCAGGCGCTCGATGAAGTCGAGCAGGAACGCGCGGTGCATGTCGAAGGTGTAGAAGCCCTGGTCCTCCGGCTTGTCCGAGCGGCCGAAGCCGATGAAGTCCGGCGCCACCACGCGCGCGCCGGCGGCGAGGAACGGCGGGATCATCCGGCGATACAGGTAGGTCCAGGTCGGCTCGCCGTGCAGGCAGAGCAACGTCCGTTCGCCCTGGCCCTCGTCCACGTAGTGGGCGCGCAGGCCGCGCCACTCCAGGTAACGCGGCGCGTACGGGAAGCCCGGGAGATTCGCGAAACGTACGTCAGGCGTGCGCATGGCCGGATTGTAGAATGGCGCGCATGGACTATTCCAAATACCAGGACCTGAACTGCCGGCTGATCGAGCCGGGTATCCTCGAGATCGTGATGGGCGACGAGGCGGGCGGCAAGCTCTCCACTGCCGGCCACCGCATGCACGCCGAGCTCGCCGAGATCTGGCGCGACGTGGATCGCGACCCCGCGGTGCGCGTCGCCATCCTGCGCGGCGCGGGCAAGGGCTTCTCGGCAGGCGGGGACTTCAGCTTGATCGAGGACATCATCAAGGATTTCGAGACGCGCGCGCGCGTCTGGCGCGAGGCACGCGACCTCGTCTACAACATCATCAACTGCTCGAAGATCGTGGTCTCGGCCATGCACGGCCCCGCGGTGGGCGCGGGGCTGGTGGCCGGGCTGCTCGCCGACATCTCGATCGCGGCGAAGAACGCGCGCATCATCGACGGGCACACGCGCCTGGGCGTCGCCGCCGGCGACCATGCGGCGATCGTCTGGCCGTTGCTGTGCGGCATGGCGAAGGCGAAGTACTACCTGCTCACCTGCGAGCAGGTGTCGGGCGAGGAGGCGGAGCGCATCGGCCTCGTGTCGCTCTGCTGCGAGGAAGCCGAGCTGCAGGCCAAGGCGCTGGAGGTGGCGCGCAAGCTCGCGACGGGCGCGCAGACCGCCCTGCGCTGGACCAAGCTCAGCCTCAACAACTGGCTGCGCATGGCCGGCCCGACGTTCGACAACTCGCTCGCCTTGGAGATGCTCGGCTTCACCGGGCCCGAAGTGCGCGAAGGCGCCGCCTCGCACCGCGAGAAGAGAAAGCCCGTCTTTCCGCCGGAGCCGAAGGACTTCTAGCGCGTTCTACCCGCCCGGCTTGCACAGGCGCTCGAGGTCCCTGGCGACGGCTGCCGTGTCGGGACCGACGCGGCCCATGTAGGAGAGCAGGACCCTTACCGGCAGATCGGTGAGCGTCGGCTCGGGGTGGTCGCGCAGGTGCGCCACGTTCTGCAGCATCGGCACCACGCGCCCGCTGCGTATCCCGGCGAACTCGCTCTCCAGGCCGTTGACGATGGCGGCTTGCGCGCGGGCGATGCCCGAGAGCAATTCGGCGAGCTGCTGCGCGGAAATCTCCATGCGGTCCTCCCCGGGCGTTGTGCGCGCCGATGGTAGCATCGAGCATCGATGCTGCGCCGCCTGCTCGCCGCGCTCGCGCTCGTCGCCGTGGGCGCCGCCGTCGCCCTGGCGTTGCATCTCGCCACCGCGAAGGGGGACACCATGTTCGCCGGCAAGCGCCCGACCTACCTTGGCGTCAAGGACGGCCGCTTGCCACGGCCAAGAAGCACGCCCAACTGCGTTTCGAGCCAGGCCGATCCCGCCGACAAGGAGCACTACATCGAGCCCATCCGCTTCAAGGGGACGGCGCTCCAGGCGATTGCCGCGGCGCGCAAGGCCGTCGAAAGCATGCCGCGCACGACGGTGATCCGCAATGAGGGCAACTACCTCTACGCCGAGTTCAAGTCGCAGCTGCTGGGCTTCGTCGACGACGTCGAGTTCACCTACGACGAGAAGGCGGGCGTGCTGCACGTGCGCTCCGCCTCGCGCCTCGGGCGGCGCGACTACGGCGTCAACCGCGCGCGCGTCGAACAGCTACGCAGCCGCATCGCGGGCTGAGAATCGGGGTCAGGAAAATTGGGGTCAGGGCCGGATTTCTCAGCAAATCGCCCTTGGCGATTTGCGAGAGCGAAATCGGGCCCTGACCCCAATTTTCAAGCCCTGACCCCAATTTTCCGGGCATAGAATAGTCGCGCCGACCGATGACGGAGGTTGCTATGACCGCCGTGTTGCGCACCCTGGTTGTCCTGTTCGCCTTCTCTGCGACATCGGTCCTCGCGCAGGACCAGCGCAAGGAGGACGCCGAGGAGCTGCTCTCTGCCGTGGTGCAGGTAAGGGCAAAGATCCTGCCCAACGCACGCAGCCTCGCCACGCTGGGGCCGCGGCGCCAGGGCACGGGCGTACTGGTGCGCGAGGGCTACGTGCTCACCATCGGCTACCTGGTGATCGAAGCGGAGGCGATCGAGGTCGCCGGCGCTGACGGCAAGGTGGTGCCCGCGACGCTCGCCGCCTACGACCACGCCAGCGGCTTCGGCCTGCTGAAGCTCATTGGCCCGCTCGCGGGCAAGCCGCTGCCGCTCGGCGATTCGGCGTCGCTCGCCGAGCGCGAGCCGGCGATGATCGCGAGCTACGGCGGGCGCGATGGCGTGAGCCTGGTCTACGTCGTGTCGCGCCGCCCGTTCTCGGGAAGCTGGGAGTACCAGCTCGACTCTGCGATCTACACCTACCCGCCGGTGGAGAACTGGTCCGGCGCCGCGCTGATCGGCGCGAAGGGCGACCTGCTCGGCATCGGCTCGCTGGTCGTCGCGGACGCCGGCGGCGCGGGCACGCAATCGCCGGGCAACCTGTTCGTGCCGATCGACCTCGTCAAGCCCATCATGGAAGACCTGATCGCGAAAGGCCGCGCACCGGGCCCGCTGCGGCCCTGGCTCGGACTGAACGCCGAGGAGCTGCGCGGGCGGTTGTTCGTGGCGCGCGTGTCGCCCGAGGGACCGGCGGATCGCGCGGGCGTCAAGAGCGGCGACATCGTGATGGGCGTCGGCGGCGAGGAGGTAGGCTCGCTCGCCGAGTTCTACCGCAAGGTCTGGTCGCGGGGCGAGGCGGGGGTCGAGGTGCCGCTGCGCGTCTTGCAGGGCATGCAGGTGAAGGACGTCACGGTCCGCTCCATCGACCGCTTGCAGTACTTCCGCCAGAAGTCGAGTTACTAGGCGCGTCGTGCTTCCGGGCGGCGCTAGGCGCCGGCCGCCGCCGCCAGCGTCACGGGCGGCGCGCGCCGCAGCAGTCCGCTCAAGCCCGCGTCTGCCACCACGCGCGCGTGGCGCACGTTCCTGTGGATGGCCTCGAGGTAGAGGTTCTGGCCGCCGAAATGGCGCTCGGCGTACTCGTGGGCGCGCGCCAGGTGCAGGTCGAGGCGCTTGGCGGCGCTGATGAACAGGCCAGGTGTCGCGCGCACCAACTCCTCGCCGGAGCGGAAGCGCCCGCGCGCCGCGCCGCCGGAAACCAGCTCCGGGTACAGGCGGTCGCGGCATTTCTCGAGGTAGCAGCGGTCCGCCATCTGCGCGAGGATGTCCGCGCTGCCGAGCATCTGGCCGATGCGACGCAGCAGCGCATGGTCCAGGCGGATCGCCTCGGGCGGCCGCTCGCGCCCGGTGAAGTGCACCAGCGCCGCCGACGCGGTGGCGTAGCGCGCCAGTCCTGCCGCGCGCAGGTATTCGAGCAGGAACGCGGCGCCGCGCGAAACGTGGGTGGGCAGGTACTCGGCGCCGTTGCGGTGGCGGCGGTCGCCGCGCCGGCGCACGTAGCCGACATCGTGGAACAGCGCGCAGATCACGCCGACCGTGTACAGCGCCTCGGGCAGCGGCTCGCCGCCGCGGCGCGCGCGCTCGTAGCCGTCCATCAGCCGCGCCTGCGCGAGCGTGACGTCGAGCACGTGCTGCAGGTCGTGAAAGGCGGTGTCGCAGGGCTCAAAGCGCGGGTGCCGGCCCTGATAGATGCGCGCCGCGTCGGCGAAGGCCTGCTCGATCGGGCGGCAGGAGGCTTGCGGATACAGCCCGCGGTACAGCCGCGTCACCTCCGCGCAGACCGCGGCAGGGTCGGTGGTGCGGATGCTGCCCGATACGTCGTGGTCGTTGCGTCGCATGCCGGCGTGCGCCCCCTAGTCGCTTGCGCGAAGTGGCGCTAGGATGCTCAGCGGAGGGGCACTGGAGCGGTGAACTTTTTCACGACCTGCCGCAGGCATCGGCAAGAGTTTGTGCGCCCCTCCGCGCGAGGCGCGTCTTGAGCAATCAGCCGCTCACCGACGAGGAACGCGCGCAGATCGAGGCGCGCATCCTCGCGCTCGAGACGGAGCACCGCGACCTCGACGACGTCATCGCGCGGCTCGCCGCCGATCCGATCCAGGACCAGCTGCAGCTGCGGCGGCTGAAGAAGCGCAAGCTCCTCCTGAAGGACCTGATCGCGCGCCTGCGCGACCGCCTGATTCCCGACATCGTCGCTTGATCGCCCTCATCCAGCGTGTCGCCGAGGCGCGCGTGCGGGTCGGCGGCGAAACCGCGTGCAGCATCGGCCGCGGCGTGCTGGCGCTGGTCGGCGTCGAGCGCGGCGACGGCGAGCGCGAGGCCGAGCGCCTCGCCGGGCGCGTGCTCGGCTACCGCATCTTTCCGGATGCCGAAGGCAGGATGAATCGCTCGCTCGCCGACATCGGCGGCGGGCTGCTGCTGGTCCCGCAATTCACGCTGGCTGCCGACACGAAAAGCGGCACGCGCGCCGGCTTCTCCACCGCGGCCGCGCCCGAAGAGGGCCGGCGCCTGTTCGAGCGCTTCGTGCAGCTCTGCCGCGACCGGCACCCGCTGGTGGCCACGGGCCGCTTCGGCGCCGACATGCAGGTCAGCCTCGTGAACGACGGCCCGGTGACTTTCTGGCTGCAGGCCGCTCCAGGGAAACCGTCCTGAAGTCCGCCGGCGCGACCACCTCGATCATCTCCAGGTCGCGCGAGTGGCGGATCTCGCGATGGCGGATTCCCGGCGGCTGGTAGAAGCAGGTGCCGGCCTTCATGCGCACGCAGCCGACACCCTCGTACTCGAACACCGCCCAGCCCTTGAGCACGTAGACGAACTGCACGTCGCAATCGTGGCGGTGCCATTGCCCGTGCGGCGCCTTGCCCGGGCGGGCGCGAATCACGTGCGCCACCACCTTGCCGCGGGTGGCGCGCCGGATGCCGAGGTCGCGGTACTCGAAGTAGTTGCGCAGGCCGCGCTTGACGAACTTCGAGCGCGCGCGGTGGCTCACGGAAAACCCGGTCTTCATCGTCCCTCCCTCATGGAATCGTCGCGGCGCATGCTCAGCGGTACTCAGGCTGCACGCGCGCCAGGTAATCCTCCAGCTGCGCCGCCAGGCTGCCGACGCTCGCCGCATCGCCGCGGATCGAGCGCTCCTCGATCTCGCGCCCGAGCCGCGTGATCTCCTCGAAGCCGTAGCTGCCGCCCACGCCGCCCAGCGAGTGCCCGATGCTGCGCGTGACCGCCAGGTCGCCGCCGTCCAGGGCGGTGCGCAGGCGCGCGAGGTCGCGTCCGCAGTTGAGCAGGAACCTCGCGACGAGCGTGCGCAGGCGCCCATCCACCAGCACCGGGATCGCATCGGCGCCGCTGGCGCGCGGCTTGGCGGCACCTTCGGCGTATGGCACCAGCACTTCGCGCAGCCGCTCCAGCGACACCGGCTTGCTGACGACGTCGTCGCAGCCTTCGATGAGCGCGCGCTCCAGGGGCGAGCCCGCCTGGTGCGCGGTGAAGCCGACCACCGGCCCGGTGTAGCCGCGCTCGCGCAGCACGCGCACGGTCTCGTAGCCGTCCATGAACGGCATGTCCATGTCGAGCAGCACGACGTTGTAGGGCTCGGCGAGCGCGGCATCGATCGCCTCGATGCCGTCGCCGACCGCCTTGCTGGCGAGGCCCAGTTCGCCCAGCTGCATCTGCACCAGATCGCGCAAGTCCGCGTTGTCGTCCGCGAGCAGCACGCGCCCCGTGAGTGGCGCGGGCTTCGGCGCCGCTGCATCCGGGGCGACGCGCGCCGGCGCGCTGCCCGGCAGCGTCGCCTCGGGCGCCGGGATGCGCAGCTCGAAAACGGAGCCCTTGCCCGGCTCGGAGCGCACGCGGATGGAGCCGCCCATCAGCTCGGCGAGCTTGCGCGTGATCGACAGCCCGAGGCCGGTGCCGGCGGCCGTCACCCCAGCCGCGCGCTGGAAAGGTTGAAAGATGCGCTCGAGGCTGTCGGCCGGTATGCCCGGCCCGGTATCGCGCACGTCGCAGCAAAGCTCGCCCGCCTCCCATCTTGCCGCCAGCACGACCTTGCCCTGCGCGGTGAACTTGACCGCATTGCCCAGCAGGTTGAGCAGGACCTGGCGCACGCGGAACGCATCGAGCGACACGGCCTGCGGCATGCCTTCGGCCACCTCCAGCTCCAGCGTGAGGCCCTTCTCGTGCGCCAGCATGCGCAAGGTCGCGACCACGTCATCGAGCAGCGCGCGCGCCTCGTGCGCCGCGCGCTCGACCTTGAGCTGGCCCGCCTCCATGCGCGCCAGGTCGAGGTTGTTGTTGACCAGCGCCAGCAGGTGCTCGCAGTTGCGCGCGATGATGGCGCTGTGGCGCAGGCGCTGCTCGCGGCCGATGTCGTCGCCGTACAGGTTGAACTTGTTGAACCCCATGATCGCCGTAATCGGCGTGCGCAGCTCGTGCGTCATGTGGTTGAGGAACTCGGTCTTCAGGCGGTTGGCCTCCAGCGCGGCCGCCTTCTCGTAATAGAGGCGTTGCTTCTCCTGGTAGAGCTCGAGCAGCCACGCGACCAGCGCCAGCGCGAAGGCGGCGAGGCCCGCGGCGGCGGCAAACAGCCAGTGCGACTGCTGGCTGGCCGCAGCGGCGCCGATGCCCGCGCCGGCGAGCAGCACGACGCCGGCAGCGAGGCCGACGAGAAGGTCGCGCGGCCGCACCGCGGCGCCGCGCGCTGCGAGCCCCACCGGCAGCGCGAGCGCCAGCAACGCGAGCGCGAGATCCAGCCAGAGGCGCGGCGGCGTGAGTACCTGGCCTGCCTGCAGGCTTTCGGCAAGGAGTGCGTTGACGTACAGGCCCGGCAGCCGCCCCGCGGGTGTCAGCGCAAAATCGCCCAGCACGGCGCTCGAGCTGCCGATGAAGACGATGCGGTCGCGCAAGAGGTCGCTGACGTGCGCGCTGCCCGCGGCGCCTTCGGCAGCGTCGAGCAGTTGGTGAAACGGCACGACGGTGAGGTCGCCGATGTTCGCGGGCAGCCGCGGCGCGATGCTGCCGTCGCTCGCCAGCGGCCAGGCGCGCTCGCCCACGCTGAGGCGCATGCCCGCCACGCTCAATCCCTGCCCGGGCTCGGCGGCGAGGAGCGCAGCGATCGCAAAGCCCGGCAGCACCTTGCCATAAGCGAGATGCAGAGGCGCGAGACGGCGCACCAAGCCATCCTCGTCGGCAACGGTGCTGATGACGCCCACGCGCGCCTGCGATGCTGGCGCGATGCGCGCGAGCGGGAGCGTCAGGTCCGGCCAGGCCCGGGCGAGCCCGGCGATGTGAGGTGCCGCCTCGGCATCGACCAGCGCGATGCGGCCCAGCTGCGCGTGGTACTCCGCCGGCCTTGCATGCGGGTAGGGGAGCGCCGCGGCGGCCAGGACGGCGCGCGCATCGAGCGCGGCTGCAAAGGCGTCGTCTCCCTCCCGGGCCTCGGCGAACAAAATGTCATAGGCGACCGCGCGCGCGCCGCTCGCGGCGAGGAACCGATGCGCCCTGGCGTAGACATCGCGCGTGTAAGGCCAGGCGCCAAGCCGTGGCGCGAGCCGCTGCATCGACGCCTCGTCGACGTCCACCACGACCACGCGATCCATCGGCAGGGCGAGCGCAAGCCGGCGCTGCAATGCGTCGTCCAGCCACCACGTCAGCCGCGGATACAGGGTGGTCTGGGAAAACAGGGCCGCCAGCAGCAGTCCGCCGGCGGCCACGATCAGGGCGCGCAGCCAAGCGCGGTTCGATTCCGATAGCACGCTGTCCCGCCGCGACAATGTGAGCGACAATTCTAGAGGAAATCCTCAGCGCGGCCGCTCGCCAAGGGGGCGAGCAGCGGCAATCGCTGCCCGATGGCGCCGAGGTCGATTGGACCGATGCGTCATCGCGTGCGCCAACTGTTTGCACTGCTGCTCGCTGCCTTGCTGGCGGCGGGCCCCTGCCATGTCGCGGCGCAGTCGGCGCTCGCCGATCTGCTGACGCGCGCCGCCGCCATGTCCGACGCGGGCCAGCATTCCGAGGCCTACGCACTGCTTGCCGCCGAGGAGGACACGCACATCGGCGAGATCGCCTACGACTACGCGCTGGGCCGCGCCGCGCTGCACGCGGGGCGCCCCGACCGAGCGACGATCGCTTTCGCACGCGTGCTGGCGATCGACCCGGGGCACGCGGGCGCGCTCATCGACAGCGGCCGCGCGTACCTCGCACTGGGCAACCGTGCGCAAGCCGAGGCGGCATTCGAGGCATTGCTCGCCCTGGACCCCCCGCCGGCGATTCGCGCGCAACTGCTCGTCTTTCTCGCGCAAGCCCGCGGCGCCGAGCGCAAGGTCGGCGCCGCCCTGCGCGGCTACCTGACCCTCGCCGCCGGCACCAGCTCCAACGTCAACCAGGCGCCGGGGCAGGGGCCGGTATTCGTGCCGGGGCTCCCTGGCGTGGTGCAGCTGGCCGACCAGAACGTACGCAAGGACGACAGCTTCGCCAGCCTGGGCGGCGGCATCGAGGCGGCAACGGTCCTGCGCGACCGGCTCTCGCTCATCGGCAGCGCGGAATTCCTGGCGCGCGCCAACGCCCATGAGTCGGACTTCGACACGGGCGGCGTCGCGGGGAGCCTCGGGCTGGCCTGGTCCGGCGAGCGCTACCTGCTGCGCGGGCAAGTGCAATTGATGCGCAACACGCTGGGCGGCGAGACAAGTCGGGACGTGAAAGCGTTGAGCCTGGACATCAGTGAAACCACGTCGCCGAGGCCGGGCAGCTTCGGCGTGCTCTTCGGCTTCCTGCATCTGGGCAGCTACCGCCATCCCCCCGAAGACCTGAAGATCTACGACGCCGACTTCGTGAGCGCTGGCGCCGGAATCACGACGCGGTTTGACGAGAAATCGACAATGAGTGTCGCGCTCGTGACGGGCCTCGACGAGGACAAGGGCGGCAATCCCAGCGGGGACCGCAGAGGGCTCGGTGGTCGCGTCGCGTTCGAGCGGATTCTCAGCCCCACCATCAGGCTGGCCGCAATCGCCAGTCTGGTGAAGTCCGACTATACGGCGCTCGATACGATTTTCCTTGCGGAACGGGAAGATAGGCGCATGGACTTCGAGGCTTTTCTGAGGTACCAGATCGCCCCGAAGGTCGAGGCGCGCCTGGGTGCATGGCGCTCGGTGCAGGACTCGAACATCCCGATCTACGAGTACGAACGTACCGACTGGTGGCTCTCGATATCGCGCCTCTTTGACTAGGCGCCGCGGTCAAAGAACGTGAATGCGGAATAATCACTCCAATCCGCTGGCGCGATAGTTGCACCATCCTTGCTCAGCGCTGATCAACAGCCGGGTATCCCGGAGGACGACATGAGAGCGAACTTCATTTTGGCAGGGTTGGTGGTGGGGGCAGTGGGCGCGGGCCATGCCCAGGCGCAAAGCGCCGGGGTGGTGCAATTTGCCGCCGGCGACGTGAAGGTCATCGCGGCGAACGGCAACGAGCGCGCGGCGCGCAAGGGCGTGCCGGTGAGCGTGGGGGACACGCTGCTGACGGCCCCCGGTGCGCTGGCGCAACTGAAAATGGGCGATGGCGCGATCGTCGTCGTGCAGCCGCAATCGCGGCTGACGGTCGCCGAGTTCCACTATGCCGGCAAGGAAGACGGCACCGAGAAGGTCCGCTACCGGTTGGAGCAAGGGGGCTTTCGCGCGGTGACCGGCGCGATCGGGCGCACCCACAAGCAGAATTACCTCATCGAGACGCCCATCGCCCACATGGGCGTGCGCGGCACCGATCACGAGTCGTACTACTTTCCGGCGACCGGGCCGGTCGCGGGCGACGGCGCGAAGCCCGGCGCCTACAACAAGGTGAATACGGGCAGGACGTTCATGCGCACCGGCGCGGGCGAAGTCGAGATCGATCCGAACCAGGTCGGCTACGTCGCCAGCGCGGGCCAGGTGCCGGTGATTCTGCAGGGCGTCCCCGGCTTCTTCAATCACTCGATCTCGCCGCGCAGTGCGCGGCCGGCCGTGAGCCCGGCGCCTGCCGCGGCGCAGCTCGCGAAGGTGGATCAGACGGTCGAGGCCGAGGACGGCGAGAAGCTCGTGCGCCCGCGCGGCCAGAAGCCGGAGGCGGGCACGGGCAATGGCCCGCTGGTCGGCTATGCCGTGAGCAATGGCGCGGCCGGTTTTGGCCGCTCCGGCAACGGCGTGTCGGTCGCGCCTTCCGGCGGCGCGATCTTCACCACCGCCGGCGAAGACACGACCTTCGGCGTGAAGTGGGGCAGCTGGGCGGGCGGCACAGTGATGGTGGCTGGCCGGAGCGCCGCCGGACCCGTGCACGTCATCGACAGCGAGATGAAGACTCTGCCCGCGCAGCTCGCGACGCTGACCGCCAGTGGCGTCAAAGGGACCTACAGCTACTCCGGCAACGGCTCGGTGGCGAACTTCCAAGGCACGCCGGGCACGATCCAGAAGCTGGATGTCGGCGTCGAC
>DASTHP010000208.1:0-7441 GCA_035718125.1 Burkholderiales bacterium
TACCACAGCATGTACCAGCTGTTCACGCTCGCCATGCTGGTCGTGCTGACCACCAACAACCTCGGCATCATGTGGGTGGCGATGGAAGCCGCCACGCTGACCACCGTGCTGCTGGTGGCCCTGTACCGCACGCACGCGTCGCTGGAAGCGGCGTGGAAGTACTTCATCCTGTGCGGCGTCGGCATCGCGCAGGCGCTGCTCGGCACGATCCTCGTCTACTTCGCCGCGGAGAAGATTCTCGGCGCCGGCGTCGGCTCGCTCCTGTGGACGCACCTTGACGAGGTCAAGGGCCAGCTCGAGCCCACGGTGATGTCGATCGCCTTCGTGTTCCTGCTGGTGGGCTACGGCACCAAGGTAGGCCTGGTGCCCCTGCACAACTGGCTGCCGGACGCGCACGCCGAAGGCCCGACGCCGGTCTCCGCGGTCCTCTCCGGCCTGCTGCTGAACGTGGCCCTCTACGCGCTGATCCGCTTCAAGGTGATCACCGACGGCGCGCTGGAGCGTCCCTTTGCCAGCCACCTGCTGATGGGCTTCGGCCTCACGTCTGTCGTGGTGGCGGCGTTCTTCCTCTCGCGACAGCGCGACGTGAAGCGAATGTTCGCCTACTCCTCCATCGAGCACATGGGACTGATCACCTTCGCCTTCGGCATGGGCGGGCCGGTGGCGAGCTTCGGCGGGCTGCTGCACATGACGGTGCACTCGCTCACCAAGAGCGCGATCTTCTTCGCCGTCGGCCATGCCGCGCAGAAGGCGGGCACGCAGACGATGGCCGACATCCGCGGCCTGCTGCGCGTCAATCCCACGGTGGGCTGGGGGCTGATGCTCGGCACCGCGGCGATCCTCGGCATGCCGCCGTTCGGCGTATTCGCGAGCGAATTCCCGATCCTCACCACCGCGATCGCGCAGCAGCCCTGGGCCACGCCCATCCTGCTCGTGTCTCTCGGCATCGCCTTCGCCTCGATCTTCGGCAAGGTGCAACCGATGGTGTTCGGGGAAACCACGGCGCGCCGGTTGCCGCATCCGCCCGCCCTGGTGCCCGTGTTCACCCATCTCGCGATCGTGCTGTGCCTCGGCCTGTACATGCCACCCTATCTCGCCGACTGGTACCGCCAGGCGGCGCGCCTGATCGGCTGACGCCATGACCCCTGTCCTTGCCGGCCTCGCGCTCACCCCCATGCCGGGGGCGACGCGCGCCTGGCGCGCCGCGGTCGACGCGCGGCAATGGCGCGCGGGCTGCGAGGCCGCGGCTGCCGCAGGCGGCCGCCTCGCCGCCTTGTGGGCAAGCGACGATCGTGACCACGCAGGCTCGTTCACGGTGCGCGCGCTGCTCGCCGTCTTCGAGGGGCTCGTCTGCCTCGAACTCCCGGTGCCCGAGGCGAGCCCGGCCTACCCGGACCTCTGCGACCTTTTCCCGTGCGCGGCGCGCATGCAGCGCGCAACCACGGACCTGCTCGGCGTGCGCGCCGTGGCGCCGGACGGCAGCGTGCGCGACGCGCGCGGGTGGCTGCGCCACGGCGCCTGGCGCGCCGACCACTACCCCTTGCGCCGCGACGCGCCGGCCGCCGGCGCGGGCGCGAGCGGTGGCGGCGACGGGCGCTACGCGTTCGTGCCCGTATCAGGCGACGGCGTGCACGAGATCCCGGTGGGCCCGGTGCACGCCGGCACCATCGAGCCGGGCCACTTCCGCTTTTCGATCGTCGGCGAGCGCGTGCTGAGGCTGGAGGAGCGGCTCGGTTACAAGCACAAGGGCATCGAGAAGCGCTTCGAAGGCATGGCGCTCGAACAGGGCGCGCGACTCGCCGGCCGGGTGTCGGGCGACAGCACGGTCGCCTATGCCTGGGCTTACGCCATGGCCCTGGAGGCGATCACCGCCACCGCGCCGGGCCCGCGCGCCCTGCACCTGCGGGCGCTGCTCCTGGAGCGCGAGCGCATCGCCAACCACCTCGGCGACCTGGGCTATCTCGGCAACGACTGCGGGCTGGCGTTCGGCTTCGTGCAGTTCTGGCGCCTGAAGGAGGACGTCCTGCGCCTCAATGCCGAGGTGTTCGGCCACCGCTACCTCATGGATCGCATCGTCCCCGGCGGGGTGGCCGCGGACGTCACGCCGCCCGCGGCGGCGGCAATGCTGGCGGAGGCCGACCGACTCGAAGCGGAGGTGCGGGAACTGCGCGCGATCTACTACGACCACTCGGGGTTGCAGGACCGCTGCATCAATTGCGGGCGGCTGCAGCCGCGCACCGCCGCCCTGCTGGGCGTGGTCGGCCTCGCCGCGCGCGCGAGCGGCCATGCCATGGATGCGCGCGCGTTTCCCGGCTACGCGCCCTACGACGCGCTGGCGCCCCGGGTCGCCTCGCACCGCAATGGCGACGTCGCCGCGCGCATCGTCGTGCGCTTCGAGGAGATTTTCGAGTCGCTGCGGCTGCAGCGCCGCATCCTGGAGACCTTGCCTGGCGGCGGCACGCGGCAGACGCCGGGCGCAGCGGCCGCCGGTGCACTCGGCATCGGCTGGATCGAGGGCTGGCGCGGCGAAGTGATCGTCGCGCTCGAGGCCGACGGCCGGGACGGCATCCGCCGCTGCCATCCGCACGACCCCTCGTGGCAGAACTGGCCCGCGCTCGAGCACGCGGTCATCGGCAACATCGTTCCCGACTTCCCGCTCATCAACAAGTCCTTCAACCTCTCTTACGCCGGAGCGGACCTGTAATCATGCACAAGATCCTGCTGAAGATCGCCCGGGTCGGCATCCGCAGCGAAGCGCCGCCCGTCGCCGACGCATCGCTGCGAGTGCGGGCGACGCAGCTGAACGACGAAGTGCTGCGCCTGCTTGGCCGCGCCCTCGCCATCCGCCATATCGACGCGGGTTCCTGCAACGGCTGCGAGCTGGAGATTCACGCGCTGAACAACCCTTACTACAACCTCGAGGGGCTGGGCATCAAGTTCGTCGCCAGCCCGCGGCATGCGGACCTGCTGCTGGTCACCGGGCCCGTCGCGCGCAACATGGAGGAGGCCTTGCGGCGCACCTATGACGCGACGCCGGAGCCCAAGCTGGTGGTCGCAGTGGGGGATTGCGGCTGCGACGGCGGCATCTTCGGCGAGAGCTACGCCAGCCGCGGGCGCGTGGCCAACGTGATTCCCGTGGATGTGGCAGCCCCCGGCTGCCCGCCGACGCCAACGGCGATCATGCAGGCGATCCTGACCGCGGTCAGCACCGCGCGGCGATAGGGGCAGGGCGCCCTGCGGCGCCCCTAGGGTGCTGGAGCCGAGGCTCCCGCGTCCTGCCGCGCCCCCCGCAACTCCGAGGACGCTCTCAGCCGCCGAGGCAGTTCAGGACTTGCCGCCGCAAGCCGCCGGCATGGCGGTGATCGGATAGCCGCGGCAGTTCCAGCTCACCTTGCCGCCTTGCAGCGCCGGCGTGAGCGACAGCTCGATGGCGTTCTTCTCGTTCCAACCGCGGATCGCGCCGTTGGTCTCCACGATCCACTTCAGCTCGCCGTGCTTGGCGTCGGTGCGCGACGCCACCTTGACATCCTTGCCCGAGCCACCGAGATTGCTGGCCTTTTCCGCCGCGGCGGCGACCTGCTTCTGCGCGGCATCCGCGCCGGCGAGCAGCGCCTGCGCCGCCTCTTTGGCTTCGCTACCCGCCATCTGCGGCAGCACGTAAGCCACCGCGACGAAACCGGCCAGCGCCAGTACGGCGATCACGATGAGTGCAGCGCGCATCTAGACTCCCCTTGGCATGCGCCGCCTGCGTGCGCAGGACGGGCGGATTAATTTCCGCGGCAGCTTACCATGGAGTCGCCGCGCTTTCATGGCGGCATCCGCACACCGGAAGAAATTTTGCAACTGCAAACAATCCAACTGCGCATCACCGGCCGCGTCCAGGGCGTCGGCTACCGCGAGGCCCTGCGCAGCGAGGCCGAGCGCCTGGGCGTGACGGGGTGGGTGCGCAACCGCAGCGACGGCAGCGTGGAAGCGCTCGCCCAGGGTAGCGCGTCAGCGCTCGCCACTTTCATCGCCTGGGCGCGGCGCGGCCCTCCCGCAGCGCGCGTCGAGGATGTCAGCACAGCGCCGCCAGATCCGCGAAACCTGCGTGCTTACGCAACCTTCGAGCGCTGGCCTAGCGCGTGAAGGCGCGCGCCCGCGCGGGGCGCGGCGTCGCGGGGTCGTTTCTTGAGCGCGTTCACCACCGAAAATTCCCACGGGCGGCAGGCAAGCAGCAGGCCCACCCCCTCGCGCTTGCGCGCGGGCAGCGTGGAATCCACTTCCGCCAGCTCGCCGAACTCCGCCACGAGCCGCTCCAGCCTGCGCCTGAGCATCGCCGCGGAGGCCGGCGACACATCGCGCGCTTCGAAGCGCAGGAGCTCCAGCGGTCCAGCGAAGCGCGAGCGCAGGAACTCGGCCGTCACGCGCAGTCCGTAGGCCTTTTTCACGGGGCCGCCGGCCCGCCAGCTGAAATCCTTGGCCACCCGCAGCCGCACGCGCTCGCCCGCGTCCCAGTCGATGAGCCGCGCGCGCTCCAGCTTTGCCAGCGCCAGGGTCAACTCGGTCCGCGTGATGGCGAACTCCTCGACGATGTCGCCAAAGCGCCAGCCGTTGAGCAGCAGCCAGAACACCGACAGCAGCCGTTCGTCGCGCGCGAGCACCGTTTCCTGCTCGACGCTCAACTCGGCGGGCCCGCCGTCGGCGCCCCGCGCCATGCGCGCCAGCTCCACCAGGTCAAGGTCGAGCACCCGCAGCACTTCCTCCACGCGCGCCAGCGTGAACGTGCCGCGCGAGAACAGCCGCTTCACGCTCGCCTCCGACAGGCGCAGCTCGCGCGCCAGCATGGCGTAGGTCACGCCGCGCGCCCGCAGGCATTGCTTCAGGGCTTCCACCAGTCGTTGCGCGAGCGGCATGCTACCGAGAGTAGCGGAATGCGCGACTTCGTCAATCGGGTATTGCCATGCAGCACGCGTGACGCGAACAATGGGCCGTCCACGTTCCTGGAGGCCGCCATGCCTGCCACGCCGAGCCTGACCCTGCCCGCCGCCGGTCCGCGCGTGTTCTCGGCGGGCGACCTGTGCAAGGCCATGCGCGCCACCCGGCCTGCCCTGCCCGATGCTTCGGGCCTGGACCGCATCCTGCGCCATGACGCGGAACGCGGCCTGCTCGAGGTGCAGTCCGCCACGCCCTGGTCGGCGCTCGCCGCGCACACGGGCGGGGCCTTCGCCTCGGGTACCGTCGGCGAGGCCGTGGCCGCCAACGCGGCTGGCCCGGACGGCCAGCCGATGGTGGCGCACGTGCGCTCGATTACCGTCGCCACCGCCGACGGCGAGCTGCGACGCGCGAGCCGCGAGCGCGCACCGGAGCTCTTCCGGCTCGCGGTCGGCGGCTTTGGCGCCGTCGGTCCCTTCTACAGCGTGACGCTGGAGCTCGGCTCGCTGGCGCGCTCGCTTGCTCGCGCGACGCCGCCATTGCGCCTCGACCTGCCGGCACCTGCGCCCGCCGGCGCGCGCTTTCGCATCGAGCTGCTCCTGCCGCCTCAGGCAAGCGAAGGGTTCGTCGCCCAGGCACGCGCCGCGCTCGACGAGCGCCGCTGCCGCCTGGCGCGGCTCGAAGCGCGCCCGACGCTGCCCGAGGAGGCGACGTTCCTGCGCTGGGCACAACGCGAGTACGCCGCCCTGTTCATCGAGTTCCGCACGCGCGACACCGTCGGCGGCTGCGTGAACGGCAGCCAGCTGCGCGCAAGACTGGTCGAACTGGCCATCGCTGCCGGCGGCAGCCTGTCACCGCAATACTTGCCGCACGCCACGCGCGCGCAGGCTGCGCACTGCTACCCGATGCTCGGTGCCTTTCTTGCAGAGAAGCGGCGCTACGACCCGGCCGAGCGTGTCGCGGATGCCTGGTACCGCGCCGTGCGCGACCTCTGGCGACGGGAATCCTGCGCGGTGCGCTGGTCTCGGGATCAGGCCGGGGGCGCCTTGGCCCCCGGCGCGCCGTTGGCGTAGACCACCTGCACGTTCTCCGGCGCGAGCCAGGCGCCGAGCCGCTCGATGAGCTGCGACTCGGGCCGCACGCGCCAGGCGTCGCCCAACGCCACGTCGCAGGCAGCACCCGCCGTCCGGTAGTGCACGAAGACCGGGCAGGCGCCGGCCGCGCGGTAGGGCGCAAGCAGTTCCATCAGCTGCCGTGCATCGGCCTGGCCGTTCATGTCCAGGCGCAGGCGGGCGGCAAAGCGCGCACGCAGGCCCGGCAGGTCGAAGAGCTCCTCTGCAGTGACGCGCAGTCCGCCGGCGAATTCGTCGCGCTGCACCTTGCCCTGCACCACCAGCAGCGCGTCCTCCTTGAGCCTGTCGCGGTGCTTCTCGAACAATTCGTTGAACACCGAGACTTCGACCTGCGCACTGCCGTCGTCGAGCATCACCGCCATCATGCGGCCGCGGCGCGTCATCTGCGTGCGCGCCGAGGACACCACGCCGGCCAGCCACACGCGGTGCTCCGCAGCGGCGAGCTGCGCGAGCGGCACGCGCGGAAACCCCTCCAGCTCGCGCTCGTACACGGTGAACAGATGCCCCGACAGCGTGAAGCCGAGTGCCGCCTTCTCCTCCATCAGCTGCTGGCGCAGGTCCCAGGGCTTGGCGTCGATCAGCGCCTCCTGCGAGGCGTGCGCGCCGTCCGCGTCGCCAAACAGGCTCACCTGCGCCGCCTGCCGTTCGGCCTGCTCGGCCGTTTCCAGCGCGCGGCCGACGCTGGCGAGCAGGCTGGCGCGGTTGCGCTCGATCGCGTCGAAGGCGCCGGCGCGCACCAGCGCCTCCACCACGCGGCGGTTGACCATGCGCTTGTCGACGCGGCGGCACAGGTCGAAGACCCCGGTGAACGGTCCGGCCTTGCGCGCCTCCAGGATCGCGCCGATCGCCGACTCGCCGGTGCCGCGCACGGCGCCCAGGCCGTAGCGGACGGTCCTGCCGTCCACCGGGCGGAAGCGGTAGTCGGAGGCGTTGACATCCGGCGGCAGCACGGTCAGGCCGTTGGCCAGCGCGTCCTCGTGGAACTGGCGCACCTTGTCGGTGTCGTCCATGACCAGCGACAGGTTGGCCGCCATGAAGGCGGCCGCGTGGTGCGCCTTCATGTAGGCGGTCTGATAGGCGAGCAGCGCGTAGGCGGCGGCGTGCGAACGGTTGAAGCCGTAGCCCGCGAACTTCTCCATCAGGTCGAAGAGCTGGGTCGCCTTGCCCTTCGAGAGACCGTTCTTCTCGGCGCCGGCGACGAAGATGTCGCGCTGCTTGGCCATCTCCTCGGGCTTCTTCTTGCCCATCGCGCGCCTGAGCAGGTCGGCGCCGCCCAGCGTGTAGCCGCCGATCACCTGCGCGATCTGCATCACCTGCTCCTGGTACACCATGATGCCGTAGGTCGGGCCGAGGATCGGCTCCAGGCGCTTGTCCAGGTACTCGACGCGCTCGCG
>DASTHP010000209.1:0-19522 GCA_035718125.1 Burkholderiales bacterium
GTCGAACGTACCGCCGCCCAGGTCATAGACGGCGATCTTGCGGTCGGCCTTGTCGTTCTTGTCCAGGCCGAACGCCAGCGCCGCGGCGGTTGGCTCGTTGATGATGCGCTTGACGTCCAGGCCCGCGATACGGCCGGCATCCTTGGTTGCCTGGCGCTGCGAGTCGTTGAAGTACGCAGGCACGGTGATGACCGCTTCGGTCACTTCTTCGCCCAGGTAGTCTTCGGCCGTCTTTTTCATCTTGCGCAGCACTTCAGCGGAAACCTGCTGAGCCGCCAGCTTCTTGTCGCGCACGCCGATCCAGGCGTCGCCGTTGTCGGCTTTGACGATCGAGTAAGGCATCAGGCCGATGTCCTTCTGCACTTCCTTTTCGTCGAAGCGGCGGCCGATCAGGCGCTTGACCGCGTAGATGGTGTTCTTGGCGTTGGTCACCGCTTGCCGCTTGGCGGATGCGCCGACGAGGATCTCGCCGTCCTCCGCATAGGCCACGACCGAGGGGGTCGTGCGCGCGCCTTCGGAGTTCTCGATCACCTTGGGCTTGCCGCCCTCCATGATCGCGACGCACGAGTTGGTCGTGCCCAGGTCGATGCCGATGATCTTTGCCATGGTGGTTCCTTCAGTTCGATGCCAAGTTACTGTCCGAAGTGGGGTTTCCGGCGCCGTTTTCAACTGCCGCCTTCGCCTTGGCCACGCTCACCAGCGCCGGCCGCACCACCCGGTCGTGGAGGGTGTAGCCCTTCTGCAAGACCGCGACGATGGTGTTGGGCTCCTGGTCCGACTCGACGGCGGCCATGGCCTGGTGGCGGTGGGGGTCGAAGCGCTGGCCGGGGGACGCGTTCACGTCGGCGACGCCCGCCCGGTCGAATGCGGTGCGCAGTTGGCGCTGCGTCAGCTCGACACCCGTGCGCAGCGCATCGGCGCTCGCGCCTGAAGCGCCCAGTGTGGCTTCCAGGCCGTCCATGACCTGCAGCAGATCTTCGACGATGCGCTCTGCGGCGTACTTGCGCGCCTGCGCGATGTCGGCCTGCGCCCGCTTGCGCGCGTTCTCCGCGTCGGCGAGGGCCCGCAGCCAAGCTTCCCGCTGTTCGTCAAGCTTTGTCTGCGCCTCGGCCAGCAGCTCATCGAGCGAGCGCGAAGCTTCCGGCTGATCGGGAGGAACTAGTTCGCTTTGGGGATTGGGATCGGACATCGGGCGAAAAGTGGCCTGTTCAAGGTAGCTATATTGGGAAAAAAGGGCCCACTTCAAGCTTGGGCTTGGGCGCGCCCGCGTCCGAAGTATCTAGGATTTTGATGGAGGCGAAGGCATAGGTATCATTCCACTTTAATTGGATGCGATAACGGCCTGACAAGAAAAGGCTTATAGTGCATCCATGGCGTTGGGGCAGGGGGAGAGGTTCGTGAGCGAGGCAGAGGCGGGACCGGTCAAGGTCCTCGTCATCGACGACAGCAACACTATCCGGCGCAGTGCGGAGATCTTCCTGCGCCAAGCGGGCTTCGACGTGATCCTCGCCGAGGATGGCTTCGACGCGCTGGCAAAGATCAGCGATCACCAGCCGAAGGTCATCTTCGTCGACATCATGATGCCGCGGCTCGACGGCTACCAGACCTGCACGCTGATCAAGCAGCACCCGCGGCTGAAATCCACCCCGGTGATCATGCTCTCGAGCAAGGATGGCGTGTTCGACCGCGCCCGCGGGCGGCTCGCCGGCTCGGACCGCTACCTCACCAAGCCTTTCACCAAGGAGGCGCTGATCGACGCCGTGAACGAGTACGTCAAGCCACCTTCCGTGACCTCCTGAATCCACCTGCCAAAGGCCCATTGCCATGCCGATCAAGAACATCCTCGTCGTCGACGACTCGCCTACCGACCGCCAGTACCTGAGCGACCTGCTCGCCAAGAGCGGCTATGCCGTCACCACGGCCGACAGCGCCGAGGAGGCGCTCGCCAAGGTCAAGCAAGAGCGCCCGGACCTGGTGCTGATGGATGTGGTGATGCCGGGGCAGAACGGCTTCCAGGCGACGCGCACTCTCAGCAGGGACAACGCGACCAAGGACATCCCGGTCATCATCTGCACGACCAAGGGCCAGGAGACCGACCGCGTCTGGGGACTGCGCCAGGGGGCGCGCGACTACATCGTCAAGCCGGTGAGCCAGGCCGACCTGCTCGCCAAGATCTCGGCGCTGGGCTAGGACGCCGCAGATGGCGGCACGCATTTCCCTTCGTGACTACCAGCGCGAGCTGGCCGCCCGGCTGCAGGGCGCCGCGGGCCGCCGCGCTGCGTCCAAGTTGGGGCTGCAGGTCGGCGCGCAGGCGTGGCTGGTGGACCTGACGGAAGCCGGCGAAGTGGTACCGGTGCCGCCGATCACGTCCGTGCCGCTCGCGCGGCCTTGGTTTCGCGGCGTGGCCAATATTCGCGGCAACCTGTACGGGGTGGTGGATTTCTCCGTGTTTCTCGGCGGGCAGGCGGCAGTCGCCAGCGAGCAGGCGCGGCTGCTGCTCCTCGGCGAGCGCTTTCGCATGGGATGCGCGCTGCTGGTGGACCGTTCGCTCGGCCTGCGCAATCCGGAGCAGCTGCGTGCGCTGGCGCCGGCAGAGGCGCGAGTGCCCTGGGTGCGGGCGGAATACGGCGACAAGGAAGGCATGCGCTGGAAGGAGTTGAACGTGGCGCAGCTGGTGCAGCAACCCGAGTTCCTCGCGGCGGGGGCATGACCGCGGTGGCCTTCGGCATCGATCACGCAGGCAACGCTCTGCGATAGGGGGAAACACATGGCATTCAAACTGGGTGCACTTCCGTTTTTCGGTCGTGGCGAGGAGCCCGCGGCCGACGTCACCGCCGCGGCGCCGGCGGCGCCCTCGAGCAACCTGCCGCTCATCGGCCACCTGTCCACGGCGCGCAAGCTGCAGATCCTGATCGGGTTGCTGGTGCTGTTCCTCGCCGCCGCCGCGGTCAGCGTCTACGTCAACTACCGGCTGACCACGCAGTTCACCGTGTACCAGTCGACCGCCACCGAGATGCAGATGCTGTCGCAGCGGATCGCCAACAGCGCGCAGCAGGCGGCGCAGGGCAGCGCGGCCGCCTTCGGCCAGCTCAAGCAGGGGCAGGACCAGTTCTTCGCGGACCTGCGGCTGCTGCTGCTGGGCGGCGAGCGCTTCGGCGTGTCCGTGCCGCCGTCGCCCGATGCCGTCGGCCCGGCCCTGCGCGACCTGGAGAAGCAGTGGGCGCCGGTGGACAAGAACATCTCGCTGATCCTCGCCCAGGAAAAGAGCCTCATCGCAGTGCGCCAGCGCGAGCAGCTGATCGAGCGCACCGCGCCGCAGCTGGCGCTGCGCGCGCAGGAGCTGATGGTGAGCGCGCGCGATGCGCGCGAGCCCTATGCGGTGGTGACTTTCAGCCAGCAGCTCTACCAGGACGTCACGAATTTCGACTTCATCAACGCCGTGCGGCTGCTGTCCACCGACCGGCCCAACCCCGAGGTCGCGCGGCTGCTGGGCAACAACACCAACCAGTACCTCCGCGTGGTGAATGCGCTGGCCGGCGAGACCAAGGTGGCGGGCATTCCGTCCATTGCCAACGAGGCAGTGCGCCGCCGCGCCCAGGAGCTGCGCAAGCTGGTGGCGCCGTTCGCCGAGGCGGTGCAGGCGATCATCGGCGAGATGCAGGCGCTCGCCGCTGCCAAGCAGGCGAGCCGCGACATTTTCGGCGCCAGCGAAGCGCTGCTCAAGGCGACCGTGCAGGTCGGCGGCCTGCACGAGCAGTCGGCGCAGGGGCAGGCGGCGTACGCCTGGGCCGCGGTGCTGTTCGCGCTGCTCGCGCTCGGCTGCCTGCTGCTGCTCGGGCAGGTCTATCTGGCCGACAGCCGGCGCCGGGCGATCGAAAGCGAGCGGCAGAACCGCAGCAACCAGGCGGCCATCCTGCGGCTGCTCGACGAGATCGGCAGTCTCGCCGATGGCGACCTGACGGCGCGCGCGCGCGTGACCGAGGAGATCACCGGCGCCATCGCCGACTCCATCAACTTCACCGTGGACGAACTGCGCCGCCTGGTGACAGGCATCACCGCGGCCGCGCAGCAGGTGACGACGGCGACGGCCGAGGCGCAGGCGACCTCGGCGCAGCTGCTGCAGGCGGCGCAGCGGCAGGCGAGCGAGATCCAGGGCACCGGCCAGTCGGTGGTGAGCATGGCGCAGTCGATGACCCAGGTGTCCCAGCGCGCCGGCGAGTCCGTCAAGGTGGCGCAATCCTCGCTGAGCGCCGCGGAGAAGGGCGCGGTCGCAGTGCAGAACGCGATTCGCGGCATGAACGACATCCGCGAGCAGATCCAGGAGACTTCCAAGCGCATCAAGCGGCTGGGCGAGAGCTCCCAGGAGATCGGCGAGATCGTGCAGCTCATTTCGGACATCACCGAGCAGACCAACGTGCTGGCGCTGAACGCCGCGATCCAGGCGGCCTCCGCCGGCGAAGCCGGCCGCGGCTTCACGGTGGTGGCGGAGGAGGTGCAGCGCCTGGCCGAGCGCTCGGCGGAGGCGACCAAGCACATCGGCGCCATCGTCAAGTCGATCCAGCGCGACACGCAGGACGCCGTCGAGGCCATGGAGCGCAGCACGCGCGGTGTCGTCGAAGGCACGCGCACGGCCGACGAGGCCGACCGCGCCTTGCGCGAGATCGAGCAGGTGTCCAACCGGCTGGCCGAGCTGATCGGCTCGATCTCCGACGCCACCGAGAAGCAGGCGGCCTCCGCGACGCGTGTGGCGGCGGCAATGAACGAGATCCTGGCGGTCACGCAGATGACCACCGACGGCACGCGCCGCACGGCCTCCTCGGCGCAGCGCCTGACCGCGCTGGCCGACGAGCTGAAGGCTTCGGTGGCGGGCTTCAAGCTCGCCTGAGGAAGGTCCCGGGGTGAACGCCTCCGCCACCATCCTGTCCTGGATCACCGCCGAGGTGGACCAGGCACTGACGCGGGTGCGCGAGCAGATCGCCAAGTTCACGGCGGCGCCCGGCGACGTGGCGCTGCTCAAGCCGTGCCCCGAGCACCTGCACCAGGTGAGCGGCGCACTGCGCATGGTGGGACTCGCGGGGGCCACGCGCTTCTGCGAGGAAATCGAGGGCGGGCTGGCCGGCCTCGATGGCGCGCGTCCGAGCTCGCAGGCGCTCGGCGTGATCGACAAGGCGGTGCTCGCGCTCAAGGACTTCGTCGACGGGCTGGAGCGCGGCCAGTCGAACGTGCCGCTGCGGCTGTTCCCCGTCTACCGGGAGCTGAAAACGCTGCAAGGCAAGTCCGACGCCGCGGAAAAGGACCTGTTCTTTCCCGACCTGACGCTGTCGGCACCCGCGCCCGCCGACGCGAAATCCATCCCTGCAGAGGAGCTCCCGGCCTACCTCCTCGTCCAGCGCGCGCTGTTTCAGCGCGGGCTGCTCGCCGCGCTGCGCGGCCAGCCCGCGGGCTTCGGGGACATGCGCAAGGCGCTCTACGCCCTGCGCCAGGTGTGCGCCCAGTTGCCGGAGCCGCGCGCGCTGTGGTGGGCGGCCGAGGGGTTGCTGGACGGCTTCGCCGAGCCGCCGGACGCCGACTGGCTGGCACGCGCGAAGGCGCTGTGCAACAAGGTGGACTTCCAGATGCGCGATCTCGCGGCCGGCGCGCAGTCGGTGAACGAGGCGCTGCTGCGCGAGCTGCTGTACGCGATCGCCAAGTGCAAGCCCGCCACACCGCGCCTGAAGGAGATCAAGCAGCTCTACCAGCTCGATGGCCAGTTTCCGGACGCCGATGCCGGCGGCGTCATGGAATACGACATGGATTGGCTGGCGCCGGCGCTCGCCGACCTGCGCGCGCGCCTGGAGGCCCTGAAGGGCATGTGGCTGCAGTACGTCTCGGGAGAGCCCAAGAGCGCCGGGCGCTTCCGCGAGCTGGTGGCCTCGTTCAAGGCGAAGGCCGCGGAAGTGGGCAGCGCGCCGCTCGTCAAGCTGCTCGACGCCATCGCGCTGGTCGCCTCGCGCCTGCCCGATCCCTATCCGCAGGACAGCCACGCCCTGGTGATCGAGATGGCCTCTGCCTTCCTGCTGGCGGAGAGCCTGATCGAGAACTTCACCGCGCCGGCGGCCGATGCCGAGGAGCAGATCGGCATCATGGGCGGGTGGCTCCTCGATGCCGCCAAGGGCAAGTCGACGGGCGACCCGCCCGCGGGTCTGCGCGCAGAACTCAACGAGCGCATCGGCGCGCTCAAGCTGCGCGCCCAGGTGGCGCGCGAGATCGTCGCCAACCTGCAGCACGTGGAGAAGGTGCTCGACGGCTTCGTGCGCGACCCGGCCACGCGCGACGCGCTGCCGGGCCTCGCGAATCATATGCGCCAGATCCACGGCGCGCTGACGGTGCTGGGCTGGGAGGCCGCGGCGCGCGTGGTGGCGATCTGCGAGCGCCTGATTGCCCAATGCGCGCAGGCCGATCACGCCGGCACCGCCGACGACATGGACTGGATCGCCGAAGGCCTGTCGAGCCTCGGGTTTTTCCTCGACCCCTGCCTGAACGGCCGCGAGCCCGCCGAGCAGGCGATCGATCTTTTCTTCCGGCGCTACGAAAAGGCGCACACGCCGCCGGAGGAGCGCGAATTTGACTCCACTGTGGTGCTGACAGCGGCGGCGATGAAGGCCGCCGATGCCGCGGAAGCTGCCGTGGCTGCGGCGATTGCCGCGGCCGCCGCCGCGCCCAAGCCGAAGGTGTTGCCCGCCCGCCCGGAGCTCAACCGCGAGCTGCTCGACATCTACCTGGAAGAGGCGGGCGAGGTGCTCGCCGGCATCGACGCGACGCTGCCCGCCTGCCGGGCCCAGCCGCAGGACCGTGACGCGCTCACCACTATCCGCCGCGGCTTCCACACCCTCAAGGGCAGCGGCCGCATGGTGGGGCTGATGGACCTGGGCGAAGTCGCCTGGGAAATCGAGCAGGTGCTCAACCTCTGGCTGGAGCAGAAATGGCCCGCCAGCGCAGAATTGCTCGAGCTCATCGCGCGCGGCAGCAGCGCCTTTGCCCGCTGGGTCGCGCAACTGCGCGAGGGCAGCCTGACGCAGGAGATCGAGGCCGACGACCTCGTCGAGCTTGCCGCGCGCCTGAAGCAGGTCGAGACGCCCGCGCCCGTGTCGGTTCCCGTGGTGCAGCCCGCGCCCGCATTGCAGCCCGAGCCGGCTGCCGACGCCGTGCCCGCCACCATCGCCGAGGCCGAGCCGGCTTTCGATTTCATCCTGCGCGGGCAAACAGGGCCCATGCCCGTGGTCGTCCAGGAGGCCGGGCTCACGCCCGCGCCCGCGATGGAAGCGATGCCGGAGCTGGCGGCAGAGCGCACGGCACCGCCCCCGCCGCCGGACCTGCCGCAGGACGTGCTGATCGGCGATGTCCGGGTCGCGCCGCACCTGTTCGACATCTACCTGAAGGAAGCGCTGCAGCACGTTGCCGCCCTGGAGGCGCAAGTGGAAAGCTGGCGCGCTTCGCCCGGGTCCGAGGTCTCCCCGGCATTCGAGCGCGCCGCGCACACCCTGGCGAGCAGCTCACGCACCACCGGATTCGCGCCGCTTGCCGCGCTGGCGAGCGCGCTCGAGCAATGGACGCGTCACGCGCCGCTGACCGTTGCGGCCAGCGACGTCGGGGCGGTCGTCGCCGCGATCGAGGGGCTGCGCGAACGCATCGAAGCGGTGGCGCGACGCGAGGTGCCGGCGTCCGTCGATGCGCTCGATGGCGCCCTGCGCGCCTTGGTCGCGCGCCTGCTCGTCCCGCCTCCGCCCAAGGCGCACGCGAAGGCGGCGCCGGCACGCGAAGCCAAGGGCGGCCGCGAGCAGCGCGTGCTGCGCGACGACATCGACGCGCAACTGCTGCCGGTATTCCTGGACGAAGCGCAGCAGCTGCTGCCGCAGATCGGTGCCGACCTGCGCGACTGGAAGGCCAAGCCGGGCGATGCGCAGGCGAGCCGCTCGCTGCAGCGCGCACTGCACACGCTGAAGGGCAGCGCGCGCATGGCGGGCGCGATCCGCCTGGGCGAGCTCACCCACATCATGGAGAGCCGCATCGATGCGGCGCTGGAGGCGGGCGACGTTTCCGGGGCGCTGTTCGGCGAGCTCGAGCAGAAGCTGGACCGCCTGAGCCTGGATCTCGAGCGCATGCAGTACGCGCCGGAGCCGGGGGCGGCGGCGCCTGCCGAAGCGCCGCGCGCGGAGGCGCCGCTGCCCAGCCCCGCGGCGATGCTGCGGGTCAATGCCGACACCCTCGACCAGCTGATCAACGAGTCGGGCGAAGTCAGCATCGCGCGCACGCGCGTCGAAGCGGAGCTGCGCGCGGTCAAGCAGTCGATCGCCGACCTGAGCGACAGCGTCGCGCGCTTGCGCGGCCAGTTGCGCGAGATCGAGGTGCAGGCCGACAGCCAGATGCAATCGCGCGCCACCGAGCTGGAGACCCGCAACCGGGAATTCGACCCGCTGGAGTTCGACCGCTACACGCGCCTGCAGGAGCTCACCCGGTTGATGGCCGAGAGCCTGCACGACGCCACTTCGATCCAGCAGACGCTCGCCAAGAGCCTGGGTGACGCCGACGGCGCGCTCGCGCACCAGGCGCGCGTCAGCCGCGATGTGCAGCAGTCGCTGATGCGCATGCGCGCGGTGCCGTTCGCCAACCTGAACGAGCGCCTGTACCGCATCGTGCGGCAGACCGCGCGCGAGCTGGACAAGCAGGCCGAGCTCGACATTCAGGGCAGCCAGGTGGAGCTCGATCGCAGCGTGCTGGAACGCATCGGCGCGCCGCTCGAGCACATGCTGCGCAACGCGCTGGCACACGGCCTGGAGGCGCCCGAGGCACGCCTGGCCGCCGGCAAGCCGCCGGCCGGCCGCATTGCCGTCAGCCTGCGCCAGGAGGCCAACGAGATCGCCCTCACCGTGAGCGACGACGGCGCCGGGCTCGATTTGGAGAAGCTGCGCCGCCGCGCGCTCGAGCGCGGCATCCGCCGGCCCGACACGCCGGAAAGCGATGCCGAGGCCGCACAGCTGATCTTCGTCTCGGGACTGTCCACTGCCGACGAGGTGACCGAGCTCGCCGGCCGTGGCGTGGGCATGGACGTGGTGCGCAGCGAGATCGGCGCGATCGGCGGGCGCGTGGACATCGCCACGACGCGCGGGCAGGGCACGACGTTCACGGTCTACCTGCCGCTCACGCTGGCCGTGACGCAGGCGGTGCTGGTGCGCGCCGCCGGCGCCGCGTGCGCGGTACCCTCGGCAATGGTGGAGCAGGTGTTGCGCCTGAAGGCCGACGCCATGGCGGCGCAATTCGCCGCCAATGCCGTCGAGTTCCAGGGGCGCCGCTACCCGCTGTACGACCTCGCGAGCCTGCAGGGCGGCACCCCGGAGCCGATGGCCCCGGGCTACCACTCGGTGCTGCTGCTGCGCAGCGGCGCCCAGCGCATCGGGCTGCACGTCGACGAGCTGCTGGGCAACCAGGAAGTCGTGGTGAAGGCGATCGGCCCGCAGCTCGCGCGCGTGCCGGGCGTGGCGGGCGCGACGGTGCTCGCCGACGGGCGCATCGCGCTGATCGTCAACCCGGTGCAGCTGGTGCAGCGCTCGCGCGGCGCGCCGCTGCGCGAGACGACGCAGCCGGCGCCGGCGGTGAGCGCCGCGCCGATGATCATGGTGGTGGACGACTCGCTCACCGTGCGCAAGATCACCGGGCGCCTGCTCGAGCGCGAGGGCTACCGCGTCCTGGCGGCGAAGGACGGCGTGGACGCGCTCGAGCTGATGAAGGACGCGCGGCCGGCGGTGATGCTGGTGGACATCGAGATGCCGCGCATGGACGGCTTCGACCTCACCCGTGCCGTGCGCGCCGACCCGGGCACGCGCGACATCCCGATCATCATGATTTCCTCGCGCACCGCGGGCAAGCACCGCGACCAGGCGGTGCAGCTCGGCGTCAATGCCTTTCTCGGCAAGCCGTATCCGGAAGCCGACCTGCTGCAGCACATCGCGCGCTTCCTCGAGGCGGCACGCGCATGAGCCCGCCGGTCGTTTCGCGGGGGTCCAGGGGCGCGCGCTTCGACCCGCAGGCGCAGGTCGGCAAGTACCCGATCCTGCGCGAGATCGGCCGCGGCGCGACCAGCCACGTCTACCTCGCGCGCGATCCGTTCGCCGACCGCGAAGTGGCGATCAAGGTGTTCCTCTTCGACGAGCACGCCGATCCGCAGACCGAGCGCATGATGCACAAGGCCTTCCTCGCCGAAGCGTCGCTGGCCGGCAAGCTCAACCATCCGCACATCGTCGACATCCTCGATGCGGTCGCCGAGCCCGACCATAGCTACGTGGTGATGGAGTACATCGCCGGCAAGACGCTGGACGCGCACGCCGACGTGACGAACCTCCTGCCGCTGGGCAAGGTGGTGGAGATCGTCTTCAAGTGCATCCGTGCCCTGGAGTACGCCTTCCAGCACGGCGTGATCCACCGCGACATCAAGCCGGCCAACATCCTGCTCTCGAGCATCGGCGAGACCAAGGTCAGCGACTTCGGCGCGTCGTTCCAGCAGCGCCACGGCCACGAGACCACGCAGATCACCGGCGTGGGCTCGCCGGCCTACATGTCGCCCGAGCAGGTGCGCATGGAGCACCTCACGCACCAGACCGACATCTACTCGCTCGGCGTGACCATGTACCGCATGCTCACCGGGCGGCTGCCGTTCCAGGCCACGACGCAGGCCGGACTGACCTACGCCATCCTCAACACCGTGCCGCAGCAGCCCTCGACGCTGCGCCCCGACCTGCCGTCGCTGCTGGACCGCATCGTGATGACCGCGATGAGCAAGGATCCGGCGCAGCGCTACCGCTCGTGGCTCGATTTCGGCAAGGACCTCAGCCAGGCCTTCACCGCGCTGCGCCTAGAGGGCGAATCGCTCTCGGACTCGGAGAAGTTCAACGAGCTGCGCCACCTGCCTTTCTTCGAGGGCTTCGGCGACGTGGCGCTGTGGGAGGTGGTGCGCATCGGCAGCTGGAAGAAGATCCCGGCGGGCACCGTGATCATGCGCGAGGGCGACCACGGCGAGAGCTTCTACCTGCTGATCGCGGGCGAGGTGAGCGTGACGCTGTCGGGCACGCTGCTCAATACCATCAAGCCGGGCGGCTGCTTCGGCGAGATCCTGTATTTCACCGACCGCGCGGAGCGGCGCACCACGACCATCACCGCCAACACCGAGGTGACGGTGATCGAGATCAAGGCCGCGGCGCTGCGCGCGGCGACCGACGGCTGCCAGGTCGCGTTCAACAAGTCCTTCATGCGCGTGCTGATCGAGCGCCTGATGCAGGCCAACATGCGCCTGGCAGCGCGGGGCTAGGCGCGATGCGCGCCTACATGCTGCTCCTGCTGCTGGCCTGCGCGCCGGCGCAGGCGGCCGATAATGCCGCCGAGCGCACCGCGAAATCGGCGGGCGATTTGCTGGACAGGGCCGCGAAGAGCATTGAGCGCGGCGCCAAGCGCACCGGCAAGGCCGCCGAGCGGCCGCGCGGGGCGACGCAGCGCTTCGTCGAGCGCTCTGGCAAGAAGATCGACAACGCGACCGGCGGCCGCTAGGAAAATCGGGGTCAGACGCCAATTTCGCTTGCGAGCCGAAATGGGGGTCTGACCCCCAGGCTAACGCCCGAGGGCGATGTCGCGGAGTGCTTCGATCCAGCGCGGCGACTCGTTGAGGCAGGGCAGGGCACGGTATTCGCCGCCTCCCGCCTCTACGAAGCTGTGCTTGCCTTCGATCGCGATTTCCTCCAGCGTCTCCAGGCAATCCGCAACGAAGCCGGGGCAGATCACGTCCACGCGGCCGACGCGCGCCGCGCCAAGCTCGGCGAGCACCGCCGAGGTATATGGCTGCAGCCAGCGTGCCGGGCCGAAGCGCGACTGGAACGTGACGCGGTATTGGGACGGCTGGAGCTTCAGCGCACGTGCGAGGAGCTCCGCGGTGCGCAGGCACTGATCTCGGTAGGGATCGCCGCGGTCTACCGCGCGCTGCGGCAGGCCGTGGAAGCTCATCACCAGCACCTCGGGCCGGTCCTGCACCAACCCGGCCAGGGCGTCGATGTAGGCGGGGTGGTCGTGGAACTGCTCCACGAAGTCGACGTCGCGGCCGACGATGTCGCGTACCGACTCCGTGGTGCTGCGCGCGTACTGGGGGTAGAGGGGAATGACGCGCACGCGGCCCGGCAGCTTGCGCAGCGCGGGGCCGATTGCCGGCTCGCCGTAGCGCATGGCGTACTCGACGGGCAATCCGCTCGCCTCGCGCAGCAGTTGCGCCTGCCGCGCCGTGTGCACGGCGAGCGGCGAGCCCTCGGGCGTCCACACCTGGGCGTACTTGGCGGCCGATTGCGCCGGGCGGCGTCGCAGCACGAGGCCGTGCAGCAGCGGCAGCCACAGCCAGCGCGGCAGTTCGACCACGCGCGGGTCGGACAGGAACTCGGCCAGGTAGGCGCGCACCGCTTCGGGCGTGGGCGCCGCCGGCGTGCCGAGGTTGACGAGGAGGACGCCGTTCAGGATTTCGACAGCGCGCTGGAGAGCAGCTTCGCGGTGACGTCGACGATCGGCACCACGCGGTCATAGGCCATGCGCGAGGGCCCGATCACCCCCACCGTGCCAACTACCTCGCCGGCCACTTGGTAGGGGGCGGTCACGACGCTCACGTCCTCGGGCGCCGCGACGCCGGATTCCCCGCCGATGAAGATCTGCACGCCCTCGCCGCGCAGCGACAAGTCGAAGATGCGCAGCAGCCCCGTCTTCTGCTCGAAGAGCTCGAACAGCTGCCGCAGCCGCCCCATGTCGTGCGACAGGTCCGCGACGGCGAGCAGGTTGCGCTCCCCGGAGATCACGTAGGGCTCGCTGCCCTCGGTCAGCGCCTGGTTGCCCGCCTCGAGCGCGGCATTCATCAGCTGCATCATGTCTTCGCGGATCTCGTGCAGCTCCTCGTGCAGGCGGTGACGCACCTCCTCGAAGCTCTGCCCGGCGTAGTTCTGGTTGATGTAATTGGCCGCCGCCACCAGCTCGGCGGGCGAGTAGTCGCGCTCGGTGAACAGCACCCGGTTCTGCACGTCGCCCTCGGGCGTGACCACGATCAGCAGCACGCGACGCTCCGAGAGGCGCAGGAACTCGATGTGGCGGAAGGCCAGCGTGCGCCGGCGCGGGGTCACCACCACGCCGGCGAAATGCGTGAGCTGCGACAGCAGCTGCGAGGCCGATTGGATGACGCGCTGCGGATTGTCCGGGTGCAACTGGTCCTCGAGCGCGCGCTGCTCGCCGGATTCGAGGGGCCGCATGACCAGCAGCGTGTCGACGAAGAAACGGTAGCCGGCCGGGGTCGGCACGCGGCCGGCCGAGGTATGCGGGCTGGAGATGAAGCCCAGCTCCTCGAGGTCCGACATCACGTTGCGGATGGTGGCGGGCGAGAGGTCCAGCCCGGAGTGCCGGGACAGCGTGCGCGAGCCGACCGGCTGGCCTTCGGCGATGTAGCGTTCGACCAGCGTCTTCAGGAGCAGCTGCGCCCGTTTGTCGAGCATGCGCTGCATTTTACACATGCGCGGTTAGAATGCGGCGATGCCACAAGCCGCGTTCCGCCGCGTCGCGCTGATCGGCAAGCACACGGCGGAAATCGCCGAGTCGCTGCGACAGTTGCGCGCGCTGCTGCGCGCGCGCGGCTGCGAGGTGCGGGTCGAGCGCGAGACCGCCGCGCGCATCGGCGACGGCGAGGGCGCGGCGAGCCTCGAGGAGATCGGCGCCTTCGCCGACCTGGCGATCGTGGTGGGCGGCGACGGTACCATGCTGGCGGCGGCACGCAACCTGGCGCGCCACCGCGTGCCGCTCGCCGGCATCAACCAGGGGCGCGTCGGCTTCATGACCGACATCGCGCTCAAGGACATCCAGAGCTCGGTGGGCGCGATCCTCGACGGCCAGTACAGCGTCGAGGACCGCACGCTGCTGGAAGCAGAGATCCTGCGCGCGGGCGCGAGCCTGCTGCGCACCGTGGCGCTCAACGAGGCGGTGGTGGGCAAGGGCTCGCAAGGCCGCCTGATCGAGGTCGAGGTGCGCATCAACGGCGAGTACGTCTATGCGCTGCGCGCCGACGGCCTGATCGTCGCCACGCCGACCGGCTCCACGGCCTACGCGCTCTCCGCGCAGGGCCCGATCCTGCAGCCCGGCGTGGACGCGCTCGCGCTGGTGCCGCTCAATCCGCACGTGCTCTCGGCGCGGCCGGTGAGCGTGAGCGACCGCAGCGTGATCGAGATCGCGCTGCTGCGCGCCGTGGACGCGCGCGCCCACTTCGACGGCTTCGCGCTCACCGACATGGCGCAGGGCGACCGCCTGGTGCTGCGCCGCTCGGCCGACGCCATCCGCTTCGTGCATCCGCCGGGCTACAGCTACTTCGCGGTCCTGCGTGAGAAGCTGAACTGGAGCGAGTCGGCCACGAAGGGCACCGACCCGGATTGACGATGCTGCGGGTGCTGTCGGTCAGCGACTTCGTCATCGCCGAGCGCGTGGAGCTCGAGCCGGGCGCCGGCTTCACCGTGCTGACCGGCGAAACCGGCGCCGGCAAGTCCATCCTGGTGGACGCGCTCGAGCTGCTGGTGGGGGCGCGCGCCGAGGGCAGCCTGGTGCGCGAGGGCGCCGAGCGCGCCGAGCTCTCCGCCGAGTTCGAGCTCGAGGCGCGCTCGCCGCTCGCCGCGTGGCTCGCCGAGCGCGAGCTCGAGGGCGACCCCGGCAGCCTGATCCTGCGCCGCACGCTCGACCGTGCCGGGCGCTCGCGCTGCTTCATCAACGGCCACGCCGCGACCCTCGCCCAACTGCGCGAGGTCGGGGAGTTCCTGGTGGACATCCACGGCCAGCACGAGCACCAGTCGCTGCTGCGCAGCGCCGCGCAGCGCGAGCTGCTCGACGCCCACGGCGGCGCGCAAGCGCTCGCGCGCGACTGCGCTTCGACGTTCCGCGATTGGCAGCGCCTGCGCACGCTCGCCGGCGAGGCTGCGCAGCAGTTCGCCCAGCGCGAGGCGGAGCGCGCGGAGCTGGCCGAGCGGGTCGCCCTGCTCGACAAGCTGGCGCCGCGCGCAGACGAATGGGAGCAACTGGCAGCCGAGCATGGGCGCCTGGCGCATGCCTCCAGCCTGCTGGCCGGGGCGCAATCGTCGCTGGAGACCCTGCAGGAAGCGGAAGGGGCGAGCCTGCCGCAGCTCTCGGCGGTGGCCTCGCGCCTGAAGGCGCTCGCGGCGCACGATACGCAGCTCGCGCCGATCGTCGAGCTGCTCGAGTCGGCGGAGGCGCAGGCAAGCGAGGCGCTGCGCGAGTTGCGCCACTACGCCTCGCGCGTGGAGCTCGATCCCGAGGCGCTGCGCGAGAAGGAGGCCCGCATTGAGGCATTGCATGCTGCCGGCCGGCGCTTTCGCGTGCGCCCCGAGCAGCTGCAGGCCTACGCCGAGGAGCAACGCGCCCGCCTGAAGGATCTGCAGCTCGCGGTGGACCCGGAGGCGCTGCAGCGCGAGGTGACGGCCGCCGCGGAGCGCTATGCCGGCGCCGCGAAGAAGCTCTCGGCAAAGCGCAAGAGCGCCGCGCAGGCCTTTGGCAAGTCGGTGAGCGAGGCCATGCAGCGGCTTGCGATGGGCGGCGGTCGCTTCTCGGTCGCCCTGCGCCCGCTCGAGGCGCCGGGCGCTGCGGGCATGGAGGAGGTCGAATTCGAGGTGTCCTCGCACCCGAGCCTGCCGCTGCGGCCGCTCGCCAAGGTGGCTTCCGGCGGCGAGCTGTCGCGCGTCAGCCTCGCCATCCAGCTGGTCGCGAGCAAGGAATCGCCGGTCGGTACCCTGCTGTTCGACGAGGTGGACGCCGGTATCGGCGGTGCGGTGGCAGAGACGGTGGGGCGCTCGCTCCGGCGGCTCGGCAAGGACCGCCAGGTGCTCTGCGTGACGCACCTGCCGCAGGTGGCAGCGCAGGGCGACGAGCAGTGGACCGTGACGCGCTCCGGCGCGCGCGGCAAGGTTTCCTGCAGCGCCGCGCGACTGGACCGCACCGGGCGCATCGAGGAACTGGCGCGCATGCTGGGCGGCGCGGAGATCACCGCCACCACGCGCAAGCACGCAGCGGAACTGCTGGGCGGCGCCTAGCGAGCGGCTAGAAGGGGCGCCCGGGGGTGCGGGGGGCGCACGTGGGCGCCGCAGCGCCCCCAGCGCCTACAGGCTCTTGCGGCCCGGGCAGTCCGGCTTGGTGCAGTCGGCGTACAGCGCGAGCGAGTGCCCCTTCAGCTCGAAGCCGCGCTTGCGCGCCACGTCGCTCTGGCGCTGCTCGATTTCGGCGTCGTAGAACTCCTCGACCCGCCCGCACTGCAGGCACACCAGGTGGTCGTGGTGCCCGCCCTGGTTCAACTCGAACACCGCCTTGCCGGTCTCGAAATGCTGGCGCGAAAGCAGTCCCGCCTGCTCGAACTGCGTGAGCACGCGGTACACCGTGGCCAGGCCGATGTCGATGCCCTCCGCCATCAGGCTCTTGTAGACGTCCTCGGCCGAGAGGTGGCGCACCTTGCTCTGCTCGAACAGCTCCAGCACCTTGCGCCGGGGCAGCGTCGCCTTGAGGCCGATCTCCTTCAGGCTCTGCGAGGAATTCATCGCTTATCATTATATGCCTATGCATCGTGCGCTCACGCTTGCCGCGGCGCTGCTGCTCGGCGCGTGCTCGCTGATGCCCGAGTTCCTGCAGCCCTTCCGCATCGACATCCAGCAGGGCAATTTCGTGTCGCAGGAAATGGTGTCGCAACTGAAGCTGGGCATGACCCGGGAGCAGGTGCGCGCAGTGCTCGGCACGCCGCTGCTGACCGACATCTTCCATGCGGATCGCTGGGACTACGTGTACACGCTCGAGCGGCGCGGCAGCCCGCGCGAGCAGCGGCATCTGTCGGTGTTCTTCGAGGACGGGCGGCTGGCGCGGCTGGGCGGCGACGTCGTCGCCGCGCCCGCGGACAAGACGGAGGTGCAATGAAAGTGGCCATCGCGGGTGCGGGCGGGCGCATGGGCCGCGCGCTGATCGAAAGCGTGCTCGCCGACCGGGAGCTGACGCTCGCCGCGGCATTCGATGCGCCCGGCTCCGCGGCGATCGGCCAGGGTGCGGGGGCGCTGCGCATCAGCGCCGATCTGGGCGCGCTGGCGGACGCGGACGTGCTGGTCGACTTCACGCGGCCCGAGGGCACGCTCGCGCATCTGGAGGCCTGCCTCAAGCTGAACCGTCGCATGGTGATCGGCACCACCGGGTTCAGCGAGGCGCAGGCCGCGCGCATCGCCGAGGCCGCGCGCCGCATCCCCATCGTGCTCTCGCCGAACTTCGCCATCGGCGTGAACGTCGTGTTCCGCCTGGCGCAGACCGCGGCCAAGGCGCTCGGCGACGCCTACGACGTGGAGATCGTCGAGGCGCACCACCGGCACAAGGTGGACGCGCCTTCGGGCACCGCGCTCAAGCTCGGGGAGCTGGTGGCGCAGGCGCTCGGACGCGACCTCGGGAAGGTGGCGACCCACGGGCGCCACGGCGATACCGGCGAGCGGGCCCCGAAGGCGATCGGCTTTCACGCCATCCGCGGCGGCGACATCGTCGGTGAGCACACGGTGATGTTTGCCGGACAGGGCGAACGCGTGGAGGTGGCCGTGCGCTCGCAGAGCCGCTCGACTTACGCCGCGGGGGCGCTGCGCGCCGCGAAGTGGCTGGCGGGCCGCGGGCCGGGCCTTTACGACATGTTCGACGTGCTTGGCCTGAAGTAGCCGGCGCGGTATAATTCGTCGCTCAAATGAGCGGGAGGGGCGCGAGCCTCTTCCGCTTTTTCACATCTAATCCGGGAGTTTGACGTTGCCTGCGCTCGAATCCGCCGTACTCGTCCTCGCTGACGGGTCGGTGTTTCGGGGCCGCAGCGTGGGCGCCCCGGGCATCTCGGCCGGCGAGGTGGTGTTCAACACCGCCATGACCGGCTACCAGGAGATTCTCACCGACCCGTCCTACTGCGGGCAGATCGTCACGCTGACCTACCCGCACATCGGCAACACGGGGGTCAACGCCGAGGACGAGGAGTCCGGCCGGGTGTATGCGGCCGGGCTGGTGGTGCGCGACGTGCCGGCGCAGGTGTCCAGCTGGCGCGCGCAGCAGAGCCTGCCGCAGTACCTGCTGGAGAAAAACGTGGTGGCGATCGCGGACATCGACACCCGCAAGCTCACCCGGCTCCTGCGCGAGAAGGGCGCGCAGAACGGCTGCCTGATGGCGGGCAGCGTCGACCTGGAAAAGGCCCTCGCCGCCGCGCGTGCCTTCCCGGGGCTCGCCGGCATGGACCTCGCCAAGGTCGTGAGCACCGCGAAGCCCTACGAGTGGCGCGACGGCAAGTGGGAGCTCGGCAAGGGCTACCGGCACATCGGCGACGCGCCGTTCCACGTGGTGGCCTTCGACTATGGCATCAAGCGCAACATCCTGCGGCTGCTCGCCGAGCGCGGCGCGCGCATCACGGTGGTGCCGGCGCAGACTCCGGCGCGCGAGGCGCTGCGCCTGCAGCCCGACGGCGTGTTCCTGTCCAACGGGCCGGGCGATCCCGAGCCTTGCGACTACGCCATCGAGTCGATCGGCGAGATCCTCGACGCGACGAAGGTGCCCGTGTTCGGCATCTGTCTCGGGCACCAGCTGATGGGCCTCGCCTCCGGGGCGAAGACCGTCAAGATGAAGTTCGGCCACCACGGCGCCAACCATCCCGTGCAGGACCTTGACACCGGCCAGGTGGTGATCACCAGCCAGAACCACGGCTTCGCGGTGGACGCAAGCACGCTGCCCGCCACGCTCAAGCCGACCCACGTGTCGCTGTTCGACGGCTCGCTGCAGGGCCTCGCGCGCACCGACCGGCCGGCGTTCTGCTTCCAGGGCCACCCCGAGGCGAGCCCGGGGCCGCACGACATCGGCTACCTGTTCGACCGCTTCGCCAAGATGATGATCGAGGCCCGCAAGTAGCGCCGCCATGCCCAAACGCACCGACCTGCACTCCATCCTGATCATCGGCGCGGGGCCGATCGTCATCGGCCAGGCCTGCGAGTTCGACTATTCCGGGGCGCAAGCCTGCAAGGCGCTGCGCGACGAGGGCTACCGGGTGGTGCTGGTGAACTCCAACCCGGCCACCATCATGACCGACCCGGAGATGGCGGACGCCACCTACATCGAGCCGATCACCTGGCAGACGGTGGCGCGCATCATCGAGAAGGAGCGCCCCGAAGCGCTGCTGCCCACCATGGGCGGGCAGACGGCGCTCAACTGCGCGCTCGACCTCGCGCGCGAGGGGGTGCTGGAGAAATTCGGCGTCGAGATGATCGGCGCCTCGCGCGAGGCGATCGACAAGGCCGAGGACCGGGAGAAGTTCAAGAAGGCGATGACGCGCATCGGCCTCGCCTCGGCGAAGTCCTCGCTCGCGCACTCGATGGAAGAGGCGCTGCAGGTGCAGGCGAGCCTCGGCTTCCCGGTGGTGATCCGGCCTTCCTTCACGCTCGGCGGC
>DASTHP010000210.1:0-2622 GCA_035718125.1 Burkholderiales bacterium
CAGGACAACTACTGCCTGAAGGCGCAGTTCCTCGGTGTGATGAAGCCCGGCGGCTACTCGACGCACGTGCTCGTGCCGCACCCGCGATACCTGATCGACGCGGCCGGCATCGACGAGGGCTTCGCCGCAACGCTGGGCTGCTCGGCGATCACCGCCTACAGCGGCATCAACAAGTTCGAGAAATTCGGGCCCAAGGACTGGGTGGCGGTGATCGGCTGCGGCGGGCTGGGCCTGGTCGCCATCTCGATCCTGAAGGCGAAGGGCGTGAAGAACGTCATCGGCTGCGACGTGGACGAGTCCAAGCTCGCCGCGGCAAAGAAGCAGGGCGCGAAGCTCGTGCTCGACACGCGCGCGCCCGACGCCGTGCAAAAGCTCGGGCTGCTCGCCATGGGCAACCTCGCCGGCGCCATCGACTTCGTCGGCATGCCCGCCACCGCGATGCTCGGCACCGGCGCGTTGAGAAAAGGCGGCCGCTACGTGCTCTGCGGCCTCTACGGCGGCGAGCTCGTGCATCCCATGCCGCCGATCGCGCAGCGCGCCATCGGCATCGTCGGCTCCTACGTGGGCAATTTGCAGGAGCTGAAGGAAGTCGTGGCGCTCGCGAAGAAAGGCAAGATCAAGCCGACGCCGGTGACGCTGCGCTCGCCGGACGAGGTGAACAAATCGCTCGAGGAGCTCAAGGCCGGCAAGATCCTCGGGCGCGTGGTGCTCGATATGACCAGGGAGGCGGCGTGACGCCTTTTAGCTGGACGAACCCGTATGCGTGGCCGAGGAAGCCGGTGCTCGCGAGGAACATCGTCGCCACGTCGCAGCCGCTCGCGGCGCAGGCCGGCCTGCAGATGCTGGCGGCGGGCGGCAACGCGGTGGACGCGATCCTCGCCACCGCCATCACGCTCACGCTCGTGGAACCGGTCTCCAACGGCATCGGCTCGGACGCCTTCGCCATCGTCTGGGACGGCAAGGAATTGCACGGCCTGAACGCCTCGGGGCGCTCGCCGGCGGGCTGGACGCCGGAGTTCTTCAAGAACGAGAAGCAGATGACGCAGCGCGGCTGGAACTCGGTGACCGTGCCGGGCTGCGTCTCCGCCTGGCGGATGCTCTCGGAGAAGTTCGGCAAGGCGCCCTTCGAGCGGCTGTTCGACGCCGCGATCCGCTACGGCCGCGAAGGGTTCCTCGTCTCGCCCACCATCGCCTCGCAGTGGGCGAAGCAGGTGCCGGAACTCAAGGTGCAGCCCGGCTTCGCCGAGGCCTTCATGCCCAACGGCCGCGCGCCGCAGCCGGGCGAGATCTTCCGTTTTCCCGATCACGCGGCGACGCTGGAGGCCATTGCGAAGTCCAAGGGCGAGGCGTTCTACAACGGGCCGCTCGCCGAGCGGCTGGAGTCGCACTCGCGCCAGAACGGCGGCGTGCTGCGCGCTTCGGACATGGCCGCGCACAAGTCGGACTGGATCGCGCCGCTGCAGATGAACTACCGCGGCTACACGCTGCACGAGCTGCCGCCCAACGGCCAGGGCATCGTCGCGCTGATCGCGCTGGGGATCCTTGCGCACTTCGACATGAAGAGCCACCCGGTGGACGGCCCGGACAGCGTGCACCTGCAGATCGAGGCGCAGAAGCTCGCCTTCGCGGACGCCTGGCGCTTCGTCGCGGACCTCGATCACATGACGGAGGTGAAGCCGCCGCAGCTCCTCGACCCCGAGTACCTGAAGGAGCGCGCCAAGCTCATCGACCTGAAGAAGGCGCAGGACTTCGGCCACGGCAAGCCGCCCAAGGGCGGCACCGTCTATCTCACCGCGGCGGACGCCTCGGGGATGATGGTGTCCTACATCCAGTCGAACTACATGGGCTTCGGCTCGGGGGTGGTGGTGCCGGGAACCGGAATCTCGCTGCAGAACCGCGGCGGCACCTTCTCGCTCAAGGAAGGGCACCCGAACCGCGTGGGGCCGAGGAAGCGCCCCTACCAGACCATCATCCCTGGCTTCCTCACCAAGGAGGGCAAGCCGGTGATGAGCTTCGGCGTGATGGGCGGCACCATGCAGCCGCAGGGCCATGCCCAGGTGGTGGTGCGCATCGCCGACTACGGCCAGCACCCGCAGGCGGCCTGCGACGGCCCGCGCTTCCGCTTCGTGCAGGGCATGGACGTGAGCGTGGAGGAAGGCGGCTTCCCGGCGGCGACGCTCGAAGAGCTGCAAAAGCGCGGCCACAAGATCGTCAACGTCGACGACTACAACCAGTTCGGCAGCGCGCAGCTCATCTGGAAGACCGAGGGCGGCTACATCGCCGCCAGCGACCCGCGGCGCGACGGCCAGGCGGTGGGCTTCTGAGGGGTCAGACCCCGGTTTTTCTTTTTCTTGGGGTCTGACCCCGATTTCCGGGTTTGACCCCGGTTTTGAGGGGTAGACGAGATGCTTAGGATTTGGGGCCGAACCAACTCGGTCAACGTTAAGAAGGCGATGTGGTGCGTGGCGGAGCTGGGGCTGCCGCACGAGCGCATCGACGCGGGCATGCAGTACGGCGTGGTGAACACGCCCGAATACCGCAAGATGAACCCGACGGGCCTGGTGCCCACCATCGACGACGACGGCTTCACGCTGTGGGAGTCGCACACCATCGTGCGGTATC
>DASTHP010000211.1:0-3407 GCA_035718125.1 Burkholderiales bacterium
CGCCGGATCCTGGCCCGGCTCCCGTGTGCGGACCGCCGCACCCACGAGATCGGCAAGTTGGCGGGTCGTGCGGATGGGCGCGTGCCGGCGAGCAGCAGCAATCGCCGCTGCAACCTGTTTAGCAAACCGTTCTTCCCCATAGCCCCCGATGACCTCCCTCAGTTGTTCTTCACTCGCGAGCGCCAGCCACTCGGCGGCGGACTGCCCTTGGGTCGGATCCATGCGCATGTCGAGGGGCCCCTCGGCGCGGAAGGAGAAGCCGCGCCCGGCCTCCTCCAGCTGCGGCGAGGACACGCCCAGGTCGAAGAGCATCCCGTGCGCCAGCGCCACGCCCTGCGCATCGAGCGCGGCCGCCAGGCCGCTGAACGCGGTGTGCACGATCGAGAAGCGCGCGTCGCGGATCTCGCGCGCCGCGGCCACCGCCTGCGGATCGCGGTCCAGCGCGATGAGCCGGCCGCGCGGGCCGAGCCGCGCGAGGATCAGGCGACTGTGGCCGCCGCGGCCGAAGGTGCCATCGACGTAGATGCCCTCGGGCTGCACGGCAAGCGCGGCCACGGCTTCTTCGGCAAGGACGGCAATGTGGGTGGCGGGGGCGGCGCTCATCGGGTAGCGCAGGCGCACTCACAGCGAGAAGTCCTCCATGCCCGGCGGCGGCGCCGCCGGACCGGAGAGGGCTTGCGCGAGCTTGGCGTTCCACAGGCCCGCGTCCCAGAGCTCGAAGTACCCGCCCTGCCCCACGAGCATCACGTCGCGCTCGAGCTTGGCGTGCTGGCGCAGCGCGCCCGAGACGAGGATGCGGCCCGAGCCGTCGGGCGCGACGTGCTCTTCGAAGCCCAGCAGCAGGCGCTTCCACCAGCTCGCCTGCGGGTGGAAGCTCGGGAAGGTTTCCGCTTTCGCGCGCACCGGCTCCCAGGCGGCGGGGGGATAGACGAGCACGCAGCCCTCGGGGTGCGCCGTGAGCACGACGTACTTCGATGCGGCGAGCAGCGCCTCGCGATGGCGAGTCGGAATCGCCAGCCGCCCCTTGGCGTCCAGCGTCACCACCGTTGCGCCGTGAAATGTCCCACCCATGCCCTGTTTTTCCTTGGGCGGCCGGGGGACTGCGGGCAACTCCCCTTCTTCCGCCACTTTTTTCTACCTTTTCCCACTTTAGGGGAAAAGCAAGGGCGAGGTCAAGCCAAATATTCAGGCCTGACAAAGACTTAGCGATGTTTTCAGAGGGAGATTCTTGAAACTAAATTGTAATATCTTTCAATAGGTTATAAAACCTATTGAAAGTGCCATATTAGAACAGACGGGTGGAGGGTCGCCGCCCGGCGACGCTCTGGTCAACCGCGTGCGAGGCGGTCTACGGTCTCCGCGCTGACGCCAACTTTCGCGCCGGCGGCGTGGATCTCGAGCCAGGTGTTCGCATCCACCGCGATGCCGTCCCTCTCGCGCTTGGCGCGCGTCTCGCGCTCCGGATCGCCCGCGATGCGCACGCGGTCCGTTCCCGGCGCGGGCGGTGACTGCTTCACCCAGGCGATGAACTCGCGCGCTTCTCGCTCGAAGGGCGCCGCGGTGCCGAGCTTTTGCGGATCGATGAGGATCGACAGCATGCCGTTCAGCACGCGCTTCTTGGAGCGGTCCTCCGTGTGCCACGTGCCGCCGCCGGTCAGCGCGCCGCCCAGCAACTCGCACACCACCGCGAGCCCGTAGCCCTTGTGCAGGCCGAACGTGGTGAGCGCGCCGAAGGGCTCGATCACGCCGAACCTCGCGTCGACGGTGGGATTGCCCTTGTCGTCGAGCAGCAATCCGGGCGGCAGCTTCTCGCCCTTGTTGTGCGCGACGCGCACCTTGCCCTGCGCCACGCCGCTGGTCGCCATGTCGAGGATGAACGGTGCCTGTCCGGCAAGCGGGATGCCGATGGTGCAGGGATTGGTGCCGAAGCGCGCGTCGCTGCCGCCGAAGGGAGCGACGATGGAGCGCGAGATCACGTTGACGAAGCTGATCGACACCAGCCCCTCGGCCACCGCCTGCTCGGCCCACTGGCCGATGCGGCACAGGTGGTGCGAGTTGGCGAGCGCCATCACGCACACGCCGTGCTGCTTTGCGCGCGCGATCGCAATGTCGGTCGCCTCCATGCCAATCACCTGCCCGTAGCCCGCCAGGCCATCGAGCGCGACCAGCGCGCCGCTGTCGAATTTCACCTGCGGATGCCGGTTGGGCTGCAGGCCGCCCTCCTTCAGCGATTCGACGTAGCGCGGGATCATGCCGATGCCATGCGAGTCGTGGCCGGTGAGATTGGCGGTGACGAGGTTCTCGGCGACGAGCCTGGCCTCGCGCGCGTCGCTGCCGCCCGCGGCGACGATCGACTCGATGGCGCGCGCCAGCGGCGCCGCCTTGAAAACGTGGGGGGTTGCCATGGGCGCGAGTTTATAATGGCCGCCACCCGTTGACGCCGCCCATGATCGACAAGTTCATCGCCAGCGCCGCCGCAGCGCTCGCCGACGTGCCCGACGGCGCCACGGTGATGATCGGCGGCTTTGGCAACGCCGGCATGCCGGCCGAGCTGATCGACGCTCTCATCGCGCAGGGCGCGAAGCACCTCACCGTGGTCAACAACAACGCCGGCAATGCGGACGCGGGACTCGCCGCGCTGATCGGCGCCAGGCGCGTGAAGAAGATCATCTGCTCCTTCCCGCGCCAGACCGATTCCTGGCACTTCGACAAGGCCTACCGCGCGGGCGAGCTGGAGTTGGAGCTGGTGCCACAGGGCACGCTCGCCGAGCGCATCCGCGCCGCGGGCGCCGGCATCGGCGCTTTCTACACGCCGACCGCCTACGGCACGCGGCTTGCCGAGGGCAAGGAAACGCGGCGCCTCGGCGAGCGCGACTACGTGCTGGAGTATCCGATCCATGCCGACTACGCGCTCATCAAGGCCGACCGCGCCGACCGCTGGGGCAACCTCACCTATCGCATGACCGCGCGCAATTTCGGCCCGATCATGGCGGCGGCGGCCAAGTGCACCGTGGCGCAGGTGCGCGAGACCGTCGCGCTCGGCGAGCTCGATCCCGAAGCCGTCGTCACGCCCGGCATCTTCGTGCAGCGCATCGTGCGCATCGCCCCGCTGAGGAAAGTCGCATGAAAAAGCTCGATCGCAACCAGATCGCCGCGCGCGTGGCGCGCGACATTCCCGATGGCGCCTATGTCAACCTCGGCATCGGCCTGCCGACGCTGGTGGCCGACCACCTGCCCAAGGACCGCGAGATCGTCCTGCACAGCGAGAACGGCGTGCTCGGCATCGGCGCGCGGCCGGCCAAAGGCATGGAGGACGAGGACCTGATCAACGCCGGCAAGGAGCCGGTAACGCTGCTCAAGGGCGGCTCGTTCTTCCACCACGCCGACTCCTTCGGCATGATCCGCGG